>JBBSHP010000332.1:0-5760 GCA_038232555.1 Bryobacterales bacterium | reverse complement strand
CCATTCAGTGGCCTCCTTATCTGAGCGTATACACACGCTAAGAAATATGCCACCAAAAAAACAAACTGCTCAACTCTTCACTTTCATGTCGCGCACCCCTCGGGTCCCCAAAGGACCCAGATCGCAAACGTAACCAGCGCAACCAAAATCACAGCCGGAACGAAATACGACGCGACCGCATCGGCCATGCACGATCTGGCTGAGCAGAGTATCAGACCCCACTCGTTCGGCGCGCATCACCAGACCGCCCGTGCCCTTGACTGTGCCGCCGGTGATCTGAGCCGTCCTCTTGAATGATCCGGGCGCTCTTGGGCGCGAGTCCCAGCAGAGCTTTCAGTGCGCTGGAAGTCTGGCTGCGAGCGCGTAACTCCAGCACCTGGCTCAGCAGCACCAGCGTCACGATGACGGCGGCAGGTTCAAAATATACGGCCAGCTCGCCGGCCATGGTTCGGAAAGATGCGGGGATCAGGGCAGGGAACAGGAGGGCAAAGGCGCTGTACAGGTAGCTTGCTCCTGTCCCTAGCGCGATCAGCGTGAACATGTTCAGGCGGCGGTTGAGAACGGATTGCCACCCCCGCACAAAGAACGGCCAGCCTCCCCACAGCACCACGGCGCTTGCCAGCACGAACTCCAGCCACAGCGAATGCCTCAGCGGATCGACCGGCTCCAGATCCATGCCGCATTTTGGACAGCTCGCTGGTCCGAGCTGGCGGACTTCCGGATGCATTGGGCAGGTGTACTTTACCAGCGCCGCAGCCGGAGAGGGCGGCTCGGGGGGCTTGAGAAATTGCGGGGGGTTGGCGCTAAACTTGGCCGCGCATCCCTTCGGTCAACTCACTACGCTCTCAATCGTGCTGGGCGCGTTCCCTTCCAGGCGATTGTTCACGAATATGTAAGCGGGCTCGTTCCGATGCTTGGCCCGTGCGATCAAGTGCCGCAAGGCTCCGCGCGTCTCCGGATTGGGGTCCACTGCCTCGGCGTACGGGGCGAATTTCTCAACCGCTGCTTCATACGGCCGCCCTTGCCGCAACAGAGCGCGAGTGACCGTAAAGTCTGCTGTGAATGCCTCAGGTAATCCCATTTGTTCGTCGATGGTTGGCATCCGGGTCCAGCCGTTCAGCACGTGCGCAACCCCGCGATGCTGGAGGCACGCGAAGTACTCTGGCTCCAGGAACTCCTCATTCCGGATCTCGACTGCGTACCGGAAGCCGGGCGGAAGCTGTGCGAGAAACGGATCCAGTTCCCGCACGAACCCAGCGGTGTTCTCATAGCAGCGCTTAGGGAATCTTCCGAACTCGAAAATCAATACGGCTACCTGGGAACCATAAGGTTTCAGGAGATCCAGAAACGCGCTTTGGAATAGCGCCGCATTGAGGAACGTCTGGTTCTGCTCTCCGGCGCGTGGCCCATAGCGAGGGTGAGCCGGAAAGGCCTTCACCGTGATCTCCTCGGGCACCTTGAACGCGTAGCGCAACGACCTTGGAGCCGAGCCGAACAGCTTGGACCAGAATTCCGGTGCGGGGACCTGATAAAAAGAGAAGTCTCCACAGACGATCGGAAATGTTTCCGCGTACTCATTGAGGCACTCCGCTTCGAAGCGCTTTTGCGAGAAGCGGCCCCTGCTGAGATAGCGATCGCGCATGTAGATCTGGCCGAACCAGCCTTCGTATTTCCAGGAGCTTCCTCCGATCAGGATGTTCTGTCTCGCCAAGTCGGCCAGCTTGTTTCTGAGGCCCTCACGATCAAAGGACTGCAGTTCCTCGAAGAGCGGAAGAGTCACGCTCTAATACGCGTGGGCTACGCGATAGCCGTAGGGGTCGGCACCCGCTTCAATCACGCCGTCTGGCAATATGCGGATCATCACCGGTGCGGCTCCGCTGGCCCATCGGGAGCGGCTGGCAACCTTGTGGCCTTTTTCGGCTAGCTCGGCGAAAGTCGCCGCGGGAATACGCTCGTCGAGCAGCAGGTCTCCCCGGTTCCAGGCGTGATTGTCGAAACTCGATATCAAGTGGCGCGTTTGGTAACGGGGCGCTTCGACCGCGTTTTCCGCGTTCATCCCGTACTCGACTACATTCAGGAAAAGTTGGAGCAGGCTCTGGTCCTGATTGTCGCCGCCCGGGGTGGAGAATGCCAGAAACGGCTTGCCGTCCTGCGTCACCAGGGTCGGACTTAGCGTCACGCGCGGCCGCTTGCCGGGACCCAGTTCGTTCGGCGATCCCTTCACCAACAGGAAGCTCTGGGCGCGTTCCGTAAGCGGAATCCCGGTGTCGCCGGCGATCACCGAAGGAAGCCAGGCACCCGAAGGAGTGGCTGAGAACATCACGCCGTCGCGGTCGATGGCATCCACACAGGTGGTATCCCGCGCCATCAGTGCATCGTCGATTTTGTAATGAGCGATCTCCATTTCCGACGGGTGCTTACCGGTCTTGCCGTGGATTGTGCCGGGAACGAAGTCCATGGAAGCCTTGGGCCCAATCAGCTTGCGCCGCTCGGCTGCGTATTCTTTCGAGAGCAGAACATCGGCGGGAATCTGATTGAAGCGAGGATCGCCATAATAAACATCCCGGTCGGCATACGCCAGTTTTAAAGCTTCCACCGAGCGATGAATGTACTCGGCAGAGTTTACGGGCGTGGTGTGCATATCGAACCCCTCGAGAATGTTCAAGGCCTCCAGCAGCGCGGGCCCCTGACTCCAGAAACCCGGTTTATAGACCTTGTATCCTCGATACGTCGTTGAAACCGGTTCTTCGACTTGCAGGCGGAAGGCAGCCATATCTTCGAATCGGAGCAGCCCGTTGTTGGCTTTGCTGAACGCATCTATCTTACGTGCGACATCGCCGCGATAGAAGTAATCGCGAACCGCGTCGATACCAGCTTTCCGGTCGGCTCCCTTGGCGAGAGCGGACTTCTCGGCGGCAACCATGGCTCGCAGGGTCTTGGCAAGATTCGGCTGGCGGAAGATCTCCCCGGGCATGGGAACGCGGCCTTCCGGTAAAAACGTTTTCTTGGAATCCGGCCATAGGTCGAAGAAGCGCCTGGATCTCGCGATGGCGCCGGAGCGCGCTTCATCGATGGGCAGTCCGTCTGCTAACTCGATTGCGGCAATGGACACGTCGGCGAACGACTTGGTGCCAAATTCGCGCAGAGCTAGCAGTCCAGCATCCACCATTCCGGGAACCAGCGCAGGCATCAGTCCCGCCACCGGGATGAATCCTTTTAGACCGCCAGGATCCAGGCTGAGAACTTCGCCGGCCAGCGGCTTGCGGGCGCGAAAAAAGTCGGCGGTCGCAAGTTTTGGCATGGTGCCAACCCCGGCGATAGCGTACACCTTGCCGTTCTTGGTGCGGATCAGGATGGGGGCCTCGCCTCCCATACCGAAGTGGGAGAACTCGCTAATGGAAGCCGCAAACATGGACGCAACGCCTGCATCCACCGCGTTCCCGCCATGGAAGTACGTGCGCATGCCGGCTTCGGCTGCATAGTCGGAGCCAGCCGCCACGGCTCCTCTCACGCCGCGAACGGCGTGCCGTGCAGGGCGCTCCATCGTGTCTTTACGTTGCGCTGAGCACGAGAAGACAACACACACCAGAAGGACGGCCAACTTGCTGTTCATAGCAGTTACGCCCATTATAATGGGCCCGAGTTGAAGCGCCTCCGCGGACAGCCCCGCCCCCCTAGAACAGCTACAATAAAGACGTAGCCAATGACCATTGATGAACGCATTCAAGCACTCACTGAAAGCGTAGAGTTGCTCGCCCACATGCAACATGACGAAATGGCCGCGTTCCGGGAAGAGATGAAGTTACTTGGCGCTCGCGTAGATCAGATTGCGCAATTGGTTTTAATCCACGCGCACCGCATCAAAGATATCGAAACCGGGCAACAGTAAGTCGGTCGTGAGCCGCGCTCACTATAATTGGTTATGCTTAGTCCCCAAGCGGGCCGTCTTTCAAAGGTAAGTTCCGCCGCGTTGATCTCATGTTTTATGCTCGTCGCGGGGGCCGATTACAACGCCGAGGGCGAACGATGGTGGGCCCACATCAAGTATCTCGCCAGCGATGACTTGGAAGGCCGTAACACGGGCAGCGAAGGTCACCGCAAAGCTGCCGCCTACATCGCCGGGGAGTTCGAGCGCGCCGGTCTGAAGCCGGCCGGCACTTCCGGGTACATGCAACCCATGAAGTTCAACGTTAGTCAGATCGATGAGAGCCAATCGAGCCTCGCCTTGGTTCGCAATGGTAAGGCCGTGCCGCTGAAACTCGGCACGGACGCGGTGTTGAGCTTGCGCGGGGATACTGCCGACCAGATCGAAGCCCCCGCCGTTTTTATCGGATATGGCCTTCAGATTCCAGAGAAAAACTACGATGATCTTGCGGCCGTCGACCTGAAGGGAAAAATCGCAGTGATGCTCTCGGGCGGTCCGGCGAACATTCCGGGACCGCTGAAGTCCCATTACTCGTCCGCCGGTGAGCGTTGGAAGCAGCTTCGGGCCGCGGGTGCCGTCGGCATTGCGACCATCCCGAATCCTAAGTCCATGGATGTGCCATGGGCTCGCTCGTCACTCGCCCGATTGCAGCCATCCATGGTGCTGGCGGATTCGGATTTGAACGAGACCACGGGGATGAAAGTCAATGTGACGATCAACCCCGAGCACGCCGATAAATTCTTTGCGGGTACCAATCACACTATTGCGGAAATACTCGCGGCGGCGGATGCAAACAAGCCCTTACCCAAATTTCCGTTGACCGCTGCGATTCGGGCCCAGGTCAAACTCACCAAGTCGCAGGTGGAATCTCAGAATGTGGCGGGTATGCTTCCGGGCAACGATCCCGCTCTGAAGAATGAATATGTGGTCCTGAGCGCGCACCTGGATCACGTGGGTGTGGGTCAAGCCATTAACGGGGACAAGATCTACAACGGAGCGATGGACGATGCGTCGGGCATCGCAACCATCCTGGAAGTTGCGCGCATGGTCAAGGATTCTAACGCAAAACTCCGCAGGTCTCTTATCTTCTTGGCGGTCACTGGAGAAGAGAAAGGCCTGCAAGGCTCCAAGTATTTCGCCGCGCATCCCACCGTGAAGCTGAAAGAGATCGTGGCGGACATCAACCTGGATATGTTCCTGCCGCTGCACAAGCTGGAATACCTGGAGATTCAGGGCGTGGCGGAGTCATCTTTAGGAGATGACATACGCGCGGTGGCGGAGAAGGCCGGTGTTCAGATTCAATCGGATAAAGAGCCGCAGCGGAATCTGTTCATCCGCAGCGATCAGTACAGCTTCATTAAACGAGGCGTTCCGGCGCTGGCTTTCAAGTTCGGATACGTGGCGGGTTCACCGGAAGAGAAGCTGCACAAGGACTGGTTGAAGTTCCGATATCACGCGCCCTCGGACGACCTGCAGCAGCCTGTGGACAAAGCTGCCGCGGCGAAGTTCAACCGAATAATCCTGGACCTGGTGGAACGAGTGGCCAACGCGCCGGTCCGTCCGCAATGGAAGCCAGACAGTTTCTTCCGCCGGTTCGCGGGCTGACCTTTTCGAGAACTTACTTCCGGGCTGTGACCGTGATCTCGACGCGGGCGTTCGGCACCACCAGCTTGGCGATGCCGACGGTAGTGCGCGCGGGCCTGGGGTCCTTAAAGATTGCGCCGTAGACGGCGTTCATGCGGCCGAACAGCTCGACATCCGTTAAGTAGACCTGCACGGATACGACGTCTTTAAAGCCCATATTCGCGGCCTTTAACACGGTTTCGATGTGGGAT
>JBBSHP010000331.1:0-5765 GCA_038232555.1 Bryobacterales bacterium | reverse complement strand
TTAAGTCCTTTGCGTCTGCCGATTTCGCCACCCGGGCACGTAACTGACCGGGCCCAGGTCAGTCGCCAGCTATAGGCTAGCAAGTTTGGCGGACTCTTGCCAAAGACGGCTCGCGATCGCAGACGCGAGAAAACTGCTGTGATATGAATGAGGACTATGGAGTTTCAACTGAAAAATCTGATCTACCTACTTCCCTTATTTGGAAGCGTGCCTGCCTTCAGTGCGGGGTGCGAAGCCGCGGTGGGAGACTGGAAATGGTTCAACGGCGGGGTCGTTTCTGTACAGCAGAACCAAACTATCGCGATGGGCGGCAAACCGGCCGGTAAGTGGGAATGCACGAACGCCGCACGCAGCCTGCTGACCTTGCGCTGGGCTGCCGGGTTCCTGGATACCCTGACAGTGACAGGAGATCGCATGTCAGGTAAGAACAAGCAGGGCGTTACAGTTTCAGGCACACGGATCAATAAAGCGAAGACCGGGAAATAGCCGTTGGAAGTTCTCTGTAGTCGCCCGGGCGATCTCCTCGTAGGATACGCCGCGCATTTCGGCCAGCTTGCGCACGGAGTGGACCATCCACGCCGGCTCGTTGCGTTTGCTCCGGTTCGGGATTGGGGCGAGGTAGGGGGCATCGGTTTCCACCAGCAGTCGATCCAGCGGGGCGGCCATAGCGGCCTGCTGTACTTCATCCGTCTTGGGATACGTCAACAACCCGCCGAAGCTTAGACAAAAGCCTAGATCCAGGGCGCGTTGGGCCTCCGCTGGACCACCCGAAAAGCAGTGCATGATGCCGCCCAGCCCATGCCGCTTCCAATGCCGCTCCAGCAGTTCGAAAGTGTCGTCCCAGGCTTCCCTGGTGTGAATGATGATCGGCTTCTTCGCTTCCGCCGCGATTTCCATTTGTCGAATAAACACTTCATGCTGCACCGCCCTTGGCGACAGATTCCGATAGTAGTCGAGGCCAATCTCACCGAGCCCCACAACCTTCGGATGAGCCAGCAGGACTTCCATCCGCTCGAAGATCTCGGCGGTGGCCTTCCCGGCATCATGAGGATGCACGCCGACGGTCGCTAAAAAGCAAGGGTACTTCTCGGCCAGGCGGATTCCTGCTTCCAAGTCAGGCGGCCCTTCGCCGGTTCCAATGGCGAGCATGCCGCCGACTCCGGCCTGGAGCGCCCGCTCAATTACTGCCTCTCGATCCGTATCGAACTGCTTGCTATCGAGGTGGCAATGAGAGTCGATCAACATCCTTGAACCGGTTTACTTTAAACGCGCGCCAACCGGTACGTCTTCCAGGAAGCTCGCCAACACTGGCTTGCCATCCTCGAGCGAGGCCGCCACGATCATGCCTTGGGATACGAGCCCACGCAGCTTGCGCGGCTGCAGGTTCGCTACGATAACGACCTTTCGTCCGATCAGCTTCTCCGGCTCATACGCCCCTGCTATTCCGGCCACGATGCTCCTGGGCCCCGCCTCTCCGATATCCACGGCAAGATGCAGCAACTTGTCCGCGCCTTTCACTCGTTCTGCGGACTGTACCACTCCCACTCGGAGGTCGATCTTGCTGAAATCCTCAATACCGATCAAGCCGTCCGCGTCAGAGGCGGGAGCGGGAGCGGCTACGGCAGCGGGCTTCTTGCCCATTACAACGTCCTGCCGGGACTTTTCTTCGATCTCGAGTTGCTGCATCCGTTCGATAGTGGTTTTGGCTTCCAGGCGCGGATACACGCCAGCCACCTCGCCGATTTTTTGCCCGCCCTTCAGTTGACCCCAATTGAGATCGGCTATGCGCAAGGCTTCGACGGGTTGCGGCATGCCGAGTTGCTGCCAGATCTTCCCCATCGACTCCGGAAGTACCGGGTAGAGCAGCCCGCAAATCACTCGCAATGCTTCCGCGGCCGTGTACAGCGTGTCATCCAGCAACGCCTGTGCGGGAGCGTCGCCCTTGGCCAACTTCCAGGGCGCCCTCTCGACGATGAATTTGTCGATGGTCGCGATCAAGCCGCTAATCGTTTCGAGATATCGGGAAAAGTCAAACTGCTCGAAGGCTTGCAGCGCGGTTTGGACGGTTGCGGTAGCGGCGTGCGCGACATGTTGTTCCCCATCGCACCTGGGGACCTCACCAGCCCGATATTGGTGAATCATGGTCAGCGTGCGGCTGGCCAGGTTGCCGATCCCATTCGCCAGATCGGAGTTGTAGCGCTGCACCAGGGCATCGTAGCTGAAGCTTCCATCCTGGCCGAACGTGACTTCGCGCAACAGGAAATACCGCAACGCATCGGTACCCATCACCTCCGCGATCGGCCACGGACGTACCACGTTGCCCCGGGATTTGCTCATCTTGTTTTCCTGAAACAGAAGCCACCCGTGGGCAAAAATGCGCTTCGGCAATGGTAAACCGGCCGCCATCAAAAAAGCCGGCCAATAGATGGCATGAAACCGCAGGATGTCTTTGCCGATCAGGTGCAGGTCAGCGGGCCACAAGCCCTCCTCTGCCACCGCGCTCATGTAGGAGATCAGCGCATCGAACCACACATAGAAGACGTGATTGCCTTCCACCGGAACGGGAATGCCCCATTTGATAGTGGTTCGTGTAATCGACAGATCGTTCAACCCTTGCTTGATGAAGGCCATCAACTCATTGCGGCGATAATCCGGTTGAAGAAACTTGGGCTGCTGCTCATAGAGCTCGAGTAGGCGGTCCTGGAAGGCTGACAACTTGAAGAAATAATTTTCTTCCGTAACGGTCTCGGTGGGCCGCCCGCAGTCGGGACAGGGATCGCCCGGGTTGGCATCATTCACGTACAGTTCATCGTTGAAGCAGTACTGTCCCGTGTAGGAACCCTTGTATATATATCCGTTCGCCTTGCAGCGTTCAAAGAGATCGCGCACCGTTTCGAAGTGCTTTGGATCGGAGGTGCGGATAAAGCGGTCCGGCTCAATCCCGAGCTTCTTCCATTGACTGACGAACTCTCCGGCTACGGCGGTCGCATACTCCTCCGCTGTCTTTCCGATCGCTTGGGCGGCGCGCTCGACATTTTGTCCATGCTCATCAGAACCCGTTGTGAACACCACGGGATCGTAGCCCTCCATGCGACGGAAGCGGCGGATGGAGTCGGCCACCGCAGTGGTATAGAAATGCCCGAGATGGGGCGCAGCGTTAACGTAATAGATCGGGGTGGTCAGGTAATATTTCATCGGTTATTTTCAAATTCGCTACTGCATACACCAGGTTGGCATCCGCGAGTACCTGCTTCAGCGGGACGTTTCGCTCCATGGCCAGCTTTCTGCAATCCTCATACTCCGGAGCGAACCACCCGTCGTCGGATATCTTCATTCGAACCTTCCCGTACGAGGTTTCAATCTCCAGGATTGTGCGGGCTTTCACCCGCCGCTCGGCTTCGTAGATTCGGAGGCCGAGTGTGGATGTCTCGGTGAATATCATGTGTGCGAGCATTTCCCGATGCTCAGCTTGTGCGATCACGCGCAGCAATGTGCCCGGGCGATTCTTCTTCATCACCACCGGTTCCATCGTCACGTCCAGGGCGCCCGCCGCGAGCAACCGCTCCATGGCATAACCCAGAACCTGCGGACTGGAGTCGTCAATGTTGGCTTCGAGAACCGAGACGCTGGTCGCCTCGGAGGCTCCGCTGCGTTCGCCCACGATGATCCGAAGCACGTTGGCATGTTCCGGAAACTCACGGTCGCCGGCGCCGTGGCCGGTGGCGGATATCGTCATGGCAGGCATGGGACCGAACTGGCGCACCAGTGTAGAAACGATCGCAGCGCCCGTGGGCGTGGTCAGTTCCAGGCTGGGCCCGCGCGCATACACCGGCGCTCCCTTCAGTAATTCTGTAGTGGCGGGAGCAGGGATGGGCAAGACGCCATGTTCGGTGTTGACGGTCCCGCTACCCACGTTCAGCGGACCGCAGAAGAACTCCGTGATACCGAGGAGATCGAAACCAACGCATGCGCCCACGATGTCGCAGATGGAGTCTACCGCGCCGACTTCGTGGAAGTGCACCTTCTCGAGCGGCATATCGTGCACCTTGGCTTCCGCCTCGCCCAGGCGCCGAAAAATGGCTTTCGAGTTCTCTTCCACCTGGGCGGGCAGTCCCGCTCGATCGATCAACTCGAGAATATGCGTCAGGTGCCGATGACTCTTGCTCTCGCCACCCTCTACATGGAACTTGGATGCCGCGATACCTCTCCGCTTGACTTTCTCGACGCGAAAGCGCGCCCCGGTGTTCAGACTTTCCAATGCAGCGCGAAGCGTAAAGAAATCGGCCCCCGCATCGATCAGCGCGCCGACTGTCATGTCCCCGCTGATTCCGGAGAAGGCATCCAGATAGCAGGCTGTGTTCCTCACAATTTTAGAGTAACGCAGCATAGTAAATTGGATACTCATGCCTTTAAAGGCCCTGCGTAGCGCCGAATGGTTTAGCGGCCCCGAGTATTACAACTTTGCCCGGCGCGCCTGGCTTCGCTCGGAAGGCTTTCAGCACGACGTCTTTGACGGCAAGCCGGTGATCGGAATTTGCAATTCCTGGAGCGAGCTCACCAATTGCAATGCCAACCTGCGCCAGGTAGCGGAAGCGGTCAAGCGAGGCGTCTGGCAGGCCGGCGGCTTTCCGCTGGAATTCCCCACCATCTCTCTGGGCGAAATGTTCATGCGGCCCACTTCGATGCTCTATCGGAACCTGATGGCCATGGATGTGGAAGAGTCGATCCGGGCCAATCCGCTGGATGGCGTGGTGCTGTTGTGCGGCTGCGATAAGACCACTCCGGCGCAATTGATGGGCGCTGCGAGCGCAGACATTCCGGCCATCATGGTGACCAGCGGGCCGATGCTGAGTGGACAATGGCGCGATCGCAAACTCGGCGCAGGCACCGATGGACGCAAGCTGTTCGACCTGTTCCGGACCGGCCAACTAAGCGAAGAAGCCTGGAACGAAATAGAGGGGTGCCTGGCCCGCAGCACCGGACACTGCACCGTGATGGGCACGGCATCGACGATGGCGAGCCTGGCGGAAGCGATGGGCATGATGTTGCCAGGATGTGCGGCGATTCCGGCGCCGGATTCGCGGCGTCTGGCCATCGCGGAGCTGAGCGGCCGACGCATCGTCGAAATGGTCCACGCCGATTTGAAGCCTTCCGATGTCATCACTCGCGAGTCGCTTGAAAACGCCATCGCGGTTCACATGGCACTGGGCGGTTCTACCAACGCCGTGGTTCATCTACTCGCCATCGCAGGGCGCTTAGGGATCGCTCTGACCTTGGACGACTTCGATCGAATCTCGCGACGCGTGCCCCATCTGGTCAATGTGAAGCCCTCCGGTGAATTTCTGATGGAGGACTTTTTTGAAGCGGGCGGCGTTCCGGTAGTGATGGCGGAGATCCTCTCGCTGCTGCATCCGGATTGCCTCACGGTGAATGGCAAGACCGTGGCTCAAAACGTTTCCAGTGCGCAATGTTGGAACCGTAAAGTCATCCATGGAATGCAGGAGCCGCTGGCCGCTGAGGGCGGCACCGCCATCCTATACGGCAATCTGGCTCCCGATGGCGCGGTGCTGAAACCCACGGCAGCCTCACCAGAGCTGTTGCAGCACCGCGGTCGCGCAGTTGTGTTTGAAACTCACGACCAGATGCGCGAGCAGATTGAATCGGAAGACTTACCGGTGGACGCCGACTCGGTTCTGGTGATGAAGAACTCCGGGCCTAAGGGTGCGCCCGGCTTTCCGGAGTGGGGCCAGATTCCACTGCCAACC
>JBBSHP010000330.1:0-5792 GCA_038232555.1 Bryobacterales bacterium | reverse complement strand
GTGGAGCCGTCGGCTACCGTGGGCTTGCGGTCGTTGAACGAGGTGGCGACCCGCATCACCACGAACACCAGGATGATTCCAGTCAGCACGACTACCAGCACACCGGTGAACAAGCCGATTAAGAAGTTCTTCATTACTCTCCAGTGTAGAGGCTATCAGTGCGAGCAGAGCAATATCATGCGGGCATCAGGCCAGGCTCACCCCAGCCCCGTGAGCGATGCGCTGTATGTAGGCACGTCCTTCGTCGTACTCTTCCGCTGTTCTCAAATGCTCCAGCATTAGAGGCGCATCCACGGGCAAGTTCGCCAGAGCTTTCAAATAGGCGCGGTAATCTACCGAGCCCCGTCCTGGAACCACTTCCAGGAAATGAACGTTCAGCTCCGGGATCCATTGCAGATCTTTGGCATGACACGAGACGATCCAACGTCCCAATTTGCTAAAGCACTCGTCGATGAACTTGCCATTCTCATAGAATTTTCGAGGCGAGTTAATGCCGTTGCAAACATCCATGTGGACGGCAAACGTTTTGCGATCCACTGCTTTGACCAGCTTCACATAAGCGTCCGGTGACTCGGGAAGATTCCAACCCATCATCTCGATGGAGAACACGGACCTCCTGGGCTGGATCGCATCGACGACCTTGCGGCAGTTCTCGACCGTTGCATCGAAGAATTCGTCCGAGAGATTGCGCGGGTCCGGGCCCCAGGGGATCTTCGGATGGAAGGATCCCGCATAGTCCACGCAGCAACGGGCACCTACGGCTTCCGCCAGCGCCATGCGTTCGATCACATAACTAAGATTGGCTCGGCGTTTTTCGGAATCCGGATCCAGCATATTGACCCAGGCGCCGACCTCCGCAATCGCTACATTCTCGGCGGCAAAGGCTTTCGAGATCGCGGCGACTTGCGCGGAATCCTCTGCCTTGGCTTTCGGGCAATAGGCGGCGCTGTAGCCCAGGCGCCGATGCTCTTTAGCGAGCGCAACGGGATCTTCGGACTTTAGAAACACGGGGCCGCCCAGCCGGATAGCGCGTTGCTGGAAAGCGGGGGTTGGAAGTGGCAAGGCAGCCGCTCCTGCCAGCGCAAGCAACGATCGCCGCGTTATCGGGAGGGCCACGAATTGATTCTACAACCACGGCCCTAGGTCACAGGACCATGATGGTCACGGGCGTTCCCGCAACCCCAGCCGCGCTCAACTCGATTGTGGCCGACCCCTTCATCGTGTCGGCAGGCAAGCGGAAGTTCACCTGATACCCGTCCACCGCGCCGGGGAAGCCGTATGCTCCCAGCACTATGGCGGATCTGCCATTGACCCTCACTTCAACCAGGGAATCCACGGGAGCCAACGGACTGGAAGCAAACGGCTGTCCGGGATTAATGCTGGGGCGGGTCGGGCCAAGGCCCGTCGCGAATAGAGCTAACACCTCGCCCGCGGTCGCGGGCTTGGCCGCAGTCACAAGAGTAAAGTCCCTGCCGTGAGTGACGGCCGCTCCGCTGGAAGTGCCCGCAATTTTCGGCGGGGACATGGAGACGGCGCACGCCGGTTGGAAGCCCACCAACCGGAACCCATGGAACACACCGTCAGCATTACGGTAACGTCCTACAATGTCACCGCGAGCGTTGATCGCAGTGGGCGCGGTAAAGATGGCGCCAGGAAAATCAATGGTGCTGAATTGGCCGGCGCTCAGCAGAAAGCCATGGCTTACGCCAGCGGCGACGTACCGTCCGACGATGTCGCCCCGAGCGCTGATGCCGGCCGCCTGGGTGAACGTAGCACCCGGGAAATCGAATGAGCTGAAATCACCATCACTCAGCAGAA
This sequence comes from Bryobacterales bacterium, assembly GCA_038232555.1. GTDB lineage: Bacteria > Acidobacteriota > Terriglobia > Bryobacterales > Bryobacteraceae > JBBSHP01. Next base: position 3,974 of record JBBSHP010000330.1, on the reverse strand, counting down.
AAGCCTTCCGGCTCGCATCGGCACTGATGTATCCGCCCGTAATGTCACCTTGAGGGTTGATCCCCAAGGGGAGGGTAAAGCCAGCTTCGGGGAAATCTATTGTGCTGAATTGGCCCCCGCTCAGCAGATAACCATGGGTCACCTTGTCGGTACTCACATAATCCCCCACGATGTCGCCACGAGGGTTGATCGAACCGACTTCGGTGGCCGTAGCGTCGGGAAAATCAATCTTGGTGAATTGGCCCCCGCTCAGCAAAAAACCATGGGTAACGCCGGCTACTGTGTAGATCCCACCAACGTCGGCGCGAGTGTCGATCGCGTATACTTGGGTGCCTGTAGATCCGGGGAAATCAACCGGGGTAGATTGACCCGCGCTCAGCAGGAAACCATGGCTCACACCGCCATTGACGGAATGTCCCACGATATCGCCGCGAGTGTTGATTGCCCAGACATGGGTTTCGGTAGCCCCAGGGAAATCAATTGTGGTGAAGGTAGGGCCTTGTCCAAAGGCACTCGATATGGCGCCCACCACGAAAACCATGAATGGCGTCTTGCGGCGTTTACAAACAACGATCGCCGCTAAGCCGAGGGCGGCGAACGCGATTGAGGCTGGTTCAGGAACGGCCGTAGCCGTAGCTCCTGTAATTATCCCGATGGCGGGGTCGAAGCTAGTCACTGGGCTGGTGCGGCCCGTTGCCAGGTCGAGGGTAAACACCTGATTGGTCCCGTCATTAAAGGCGTAATACGAACCGTTGACTCCGGCGACGGCGTTGAGGTTGAGATCGGTTGGGCCGATGAGGGTTGCAAGGCCGGTTTTGGGATCGATCTGGTAAAGTTTGGGAGCGATAACAATCGACGCTGTTGTAAAAGTCGCGAGGCTCACTGTGAAAGCGTCGAATGTGGCGTAGAGCTTTCCGTTGGCACCGAATAGCCCCTCGTCATATGCATTGAAAGTGTTATCGGGGTTCGTGACGAGCGGGGTAAACGGAAGAGCGGGGATGCCAGTGGGCCCGATAAGGGTTGCGAGGCCGGTGGTGGTGTTCACTCTAAATAGATTGTTGGCGAAATCGGTGACATAGATTTGTCCACCGACAGACGCCAAGGCGTTGGCTGAGTGAGGACCGCAAGGTGAGTCGGGTGGCACGGAGCAGTCGACCAAGCCGGTGGGGCCGACCACGGTAGTGATCCCCGTCCTGGGATTGATGGAGTTCAGATTGCCCGAGAAAGACAACGTGAGCAGCGACCCGTTGGGTCCTGGAACCAGCCCCTGCGAGCCCTCCGTATCAGCGATGTGAGTAAAAGCGCCCGTGGCCAGATCGAGGGTGCCGAATTGAGCGGAACCAATGGGAGGACCGGCCACGATATAGACCAGAGGGGCCGCGCCGGCTGGAACCAGTGGCATCAGTAGCGCGAGCGATGCGATCAGTATCTGTCGAGTAAGCAGCATGGCGTTATACTGACTGAATCGTCGGGCGAAGTAATTAAAGCGCGCTAAGAAATTTATTAGAAAATTATGAGAGCCGATAACTCGTTGCTGGAAAAGGGTTTTTACCAATTCGGCGACTTCCGGCTCAATATCGCGGAGAGAGTTCTCGAAAGCGGTGGCCGACCGGTTCCCCTTGCTCCCAAAGCTCTCGAGGTGCTGATTGCGCTGATCGAAGCCCGGGGCCACATTGTCGAAAAGGACGACCTGATGAAGAAGGTCTGGCCCGGAATCTTTGTCGAAGAGAATAATCTCACATTCAACGTTTCCGTTCTCCGCAAGGTCCTGCGGGAAGACAGTACGTCGCGGCGTTACATCGAAACTGTTCCCAAGCGCGGATATCGGTTCATTGCCGAAGTGATTGAAGTGTCGGCCCCTGACTTGTCCCCGCTGATTGCCCCGCCGCCCGTATCCACGCCAAGAAGACCGGTACGTCGGTTGGTGGTCGTACCAGCGCTGTTTACGCTGACGGTGGTTGGGATTCTCACTTACTTGCTCCGCGCCAATCCAAAGCTCACTGATCGGGACACCATCGTCCTGGCCGATTTCGTAAACAAGACCGGAGATCCGGTTTTCGACGGAACGCTTTACCAGGGCCTGACGGTGCAACTCGAACAATCGCCTTTCCTCAGCCTGATCTCCGAGAGACGCGTGCGGCAGACGCTCCGGTTGATGGGCCAGCCCCCGGATGCGCGGGTAACTCCCGATCTCGCTCGGGGAGTCTGCGAGCGAACGGGAAGCGTGGCGGTCCTGGAAGGCTCGATCGCAAGTCTGGGGAGCCAGTACGTTCTTGGATTGCGCGCCAAGAACTGCCGGACGGGAGAGGTCCTCGATAACCAGCAGCTTCAGACCGCCAGAAAGGAAGAAGTTCTGAACGCGCTGAGTCAACTTGCACGGGGGTTCAGATCGCGCGTGGGCGAATCACGCGCATCCATAAGGCGACACGATACTCCCATCGCCGAGGCCACCACAAGGTCATTTGAAGCGCTGCAGGCCTATAGCGAGGCGTATAAGGTTACCGCGTCACGTGGGGCGACGGCTTCTCTGCCCCTCTTCATTCGCGCCGCGGAGCTCGATCCCGAATTCGCCATGGCTCATGCCTGGGTCGGGCGAGTATATGCGGGTCTCGATCAGTCCGATTTGGCAGCGGAAAGCGTCAGGAGAGCCTGGCAGTTGCGGGATCGTACTAGTGACCGGGAAAAGTTCTTTATCACCGCCATCTACGGACTTCTGGTAACAGGAAACCTGGAAGAGACGCGACAGACTGCGGAAGCCTGGGCACAAACCTATCCCCGCGACGGCTCGCCACACGCCATGCTTTCAGGATATGTGAACAAGACTCCGGGCCGCTACGAGCAAGGTGCGGCCGAAGCGCGTAAGGCCATCGAGCTCGATCCCGATTTCGCGATAGGCTATTACAATCTCGCCGTCGCTCATGTTTATTTGAATCGGCTCGCGGCAGCCGAAGACATTCTCCGTCGCGCCGAGGCACGCGGGATGGAGATTCAGGAATTTCTCATGCTCGCATACGACGTCGCGTTTCTGAAAAACGATTCAGTGGCAATGGAACGGGCAGCCGCACGGGCTCGGGCAATATCCGGACCGCGCAGCTGGGTGTCCAACAAAGAGGCTTTCGCCCTCGCGTATTCGGGTCGCTTGCAGCGTGCGCAAAGCATGTCGCGACGCGCAGTCGCGGAGGCCGAGCAAGAGGGGCAGCGGGAGCGAGCGGGCCTTTGGGAAGCCGGGGCAGCCGTGCGGCAAGCTCTTTTCGGGAACTCGTCGGAGGCCAGGAAGACAACAGCGGCCGCCCTGGAGCTTTCCCGCGACCGCGAGGTGACTTATGGCGCTGCGTTTGCGCTGGCCCTCTCCGGCGATTCCCAGCGTTCCCAAGAAATTGCCAATGATCTTGAGAGCCGGTTTCCCGAGGATACCTCGATCCGGTTCAGTTATCTGCCGGTACTTCACGCCCGTCTCGCACTGAATCGGGGAGAACCTGCGCAGGCTATCAACCTGCTTCAAACCGCCGCTCCCTTCGAACTCGGGATGCCGCGCAGCAGTATACATGCGCTCTTCGGGGCGCTTTATCCCATCTATATCCGCGGAGAGGCTTATCTAGCCTTACACCAGAGCGCCCAAGCCGCAAGCGAGTTTCAAAAGATTCTCGATCATCGCGGGATCGTTGTCAGCGATCCGATAGGCGCTCTCGCTCGCCTACAACTCGGCAGAGCGTTCGCGCTATCGGGAAACCGGATCAAAGCAAAGACGGCTTACGAGGACTTCCTTAAGCTCTGGAAAGATGCCGACGCCGATATTCCGATTGTGCAACAGGCCAAGGCGGAATACTCGAAGCTGCGGTGATCGACAGAGCCGCCTAAATGGCGACGGCAGGCAGGAATGCCAGGCAGGAATGCCCAATGCCACTTACTTTATCCTTTAAACGGCAGTAGACCTCGAAGCTTGAACACAGAAGTGGTTACCATTGTTCAACATG
>JBBSHP010000329.1:0-5807 GCA_038232555.1 Bryobacterales bacterium | reverse complement strand
GTTGAACGTGACCGGACCGGTTAGATCCGTGCCGAAGATCGTAACGATCTCCCCCGGCGCGACCGAGCCAAGAGCAAAACTCGCTGCATTCACTACGGTAGCCGCCGTGAAGACCGGCGCGGGAGTCCCCACTGCAACCGATAAGACGTTTGATAAGGCGGCTTGAGGATTCTGCACTGCAATCGTGTGGTTGTAAGCGCCTGAGAAGTAGTTTGCCGGCATGCTGAATTTCAGCGTTCCGCTGTCGATGTACTGAACCCGTGTTGTAGTCCAAGGCAGGCCGTTGACTTGGAGAATCGAATTGCTTGTAAAGCCCAATCCATGAACCGTAACCGTTGCATCGCTTGAGCCGATAGCCACCAGTGGCGGATCGATTGATGTGAGCATCGCAGGGGCGGCAAGTATGGTGAGGCTGACATCCACCGTTGCGGGGGTTCCTGAAGAGGGCGACAGGACTACGGTGCCTGTGTAATTCCCCGGCGAGAACGAAGACGGGCTCACCGCGATCGTGGCGGTGGTCGGTGCCGCAGTCGCAGAGATCCAGCCAATGCTTGCGGAAGCGGAAAAAGCACCGCCGCTGACCTTTACTGTTTGCGTTGGCGGTTGGGGGCCACCCTGAGTAAAGCTAAAAGTAACCCGCCCTGGTAAGGTGGTCAGCGGTGACGAGGGCAGCGCTGTAGCATCAGAAATCTTAAAGAAGATAATGTCAAAGCTGCCGCCTGCTTTTGGTTGATATGCATTCCTTACAGGGAAGTCGGGCGAAGACGTGGTACCAATTCCATAAACGGCTCCAGTAGAGTCAACGGCAATTCTTCCACAGCCGTCACCGTTGTGTCCGCCCAGCAACGTTGAGTAAAGCAGCGTTTTTGCGTCGGCACCGAACTTTGCAACGAATGCATCCGAGTTGCTGATCCCACCGCCATAGAATGATTGGAAGGAATTCTTGACGGGAAAATCTGGGCCTGCTGCGGTACCACCGAGATATATAGCCCCAGTGGCACTGACAGCGATTCCGGTAATCCGGTTAATTCCACTTCCCCCAAACAAACTCGCGTAAAGAAGTTTTTGTGCACTTGGGTCGAACTTTACAAAAAAGCCAACCCAAGAGGGTTGGTCTGACAGCGAGGAGGGCTGATACGCGTCTGGCGTTAAGACGAACTGAGACGGATCTCGCGTGCTTCCACTTGCGTAGATGTTTCCGCTGCTGTCGGTTGTAACGCCCAGGCCCTGCCCCCCGATCGGTCCGCCAAAGTATGTACAGAAGACAATCGTTCCATTCGGTGCGAACTTGGCTAGAATTGGCGTATTCCAAACCGTAGGTGTCGGCGTCGTCTGGTAAGCCTGCTTAAATGGCAGGTCCAAGGACCCGGAATAACCGACAATGATGGTATTTCCTTGCGGATCAAGTGTACTGCTTTCGCACGTATCGTTGCCGCTGCCTCCGAAATATGTTGAGAAGAGGAGCGCGCCGGCGGGCGTGAGCCTTGTTACGAAACAATCCTGGCCGCCCCCGATGTTTTGCTGAACGGCATTCTTTACTGGAAAGTCGTTCGACCACGTAGTTCCACTGAACACGGGGTTACCTTGAGCATCCACGGTGACTCCACTGCCAGTGTCTGTGTTGCTGCCACCCCAGTACGTCGAGTACACGAGGGAGCGGCCGTCTGCTGAAAGCTTCGCAAGAAACGCGTTGTCCCATATCGCCTTGAATTGGGTCTGAAGGGGATTCTTGAGAGGAAAGCTCGCTGATCTGGTGCTTCCAGTGATGATTGGACTGCCACTGCTATCGACTGCGATTGCATGGGCCGAATCCCAGCCGTTGCTGGACAAATACGTGTGGAAGATGACCCTGCCACCGTCAGCCGTTACTTTGAAAACATAGGGAGAGAGGCCTACTATATTTGTTTGCTGAAAGGGATTGAGGCTTGGCGGAGCGGGGGACTGTGTTCCGCCGGCGAGATAAACAGCGCCATTCGGATCGAGAGCGATGCCCGCGCCATAGTCTTCCCCAGGACCCCCAAGGTACGTGGCAAACTCAAGTACCGGATCGATCACCAATGGGCGTGAGTCGTCATAGGGCGCGAGAGTTAGCTGCACGTGCCCACCATGTATTATCCGATACTCGGCCGCGATTTCGCGCCCGTTCTGCATGACCTTCGGTCGCCGTTGTCGCAGCCCAGCGACGATCAGGTCGCCGTGGTCCAGTTGGACCGGTTCACTGAATGCCAGCTCGATGTCATTTGCATTCCCACCTGGTTGGACAATGAAGTCGTACTCGACGTTCCGCGCGTCCGCATAGTACACGATATCGATGCCAGGATAAACGCCGTTATACCGGACCTTCGCAAAGTGCGGGATGCCGGTGAACCAGTCTTTTTCCGTCTGCCCGATAAAGTAGTTCGAGTAGCTACCGAGCGCTTCGACACCCTCGAACTTAATTTGGGGATTCGCGCCAACGAGGCGCATATGGAGGTTATGGGTGTAGACAGGTTTAGCCGGCGCTTTCCGAGGCATAGGAGGAGCCAACGCATAGACGACCTCCTGGCCCGTGATGTACATACTCACTCCGCCCGACCGTGCAATCCATTGCGTCGGACCAGCCACTTGACCCTGATTCGGCTCAAAGTGCACGGCCTGTCGCCGGGCCACATCTTTAATACGGGGATTCAAGGTCCGGGCGCTGGCGGAGTTAACGCACACCTCCGCGAAAAGGAAAACGAGCGCTTTGATTTTTAATCTCATGGGAATGTATAGGAAAACGGTTTGCTCGAAGCCATTCCGGCTGTGAGCACGATACTAATAGTCCTGCTCCCGACATCGCTCGGAAGCGCGACGTTGATCTGGTTAGCCCCCTGCACCAACCCCGGAGCAGCACCCGCATAGAGAACCTGGAGCGGTTCTCCGTTGATTGTCGCTGTGACCGGCAACTGGCATAGCGGCAGAACATCTTGCGTGAGAGCACCACACCCGGTCGAATACAAACTCAGCGTGCCATCGCCGTTGGAGACCGCGGCAAAGATTCCTGGGGCGGAAGGAAACAAGCTGAGCGTAACTGGCGCTGAGGAACCGACCTTCACTACTGTGGTCTGCCCGCCGATCAGGTAAGGCACCGTTGCGCTCACCTGAGTTGGCGAGCTATAGACAATAGTCGCGGGAATGTCGCTGAAGGTGACCGCACCGGTTAGATCCGTTCCGAAGATCGTCACGATCTCACCCGGCGCCACCGGGCCAGGAGCAAAACTGGCTGCATTCACTACGCTAGCCGCCGTGAAGACCGGCGCGGGAGTCCCCACTGCAACCGATAAGACGTTCGATAGGGCGGATTGCGGATTCTGCACCGCAATCGTGTGGTTGTATGCACCCGAGAAGTAGTTTGCCGGCATGCTGAATTTCAGCGTTCCGCTGTCGATGTACTGAACGCGTGTCGTGGTCCAAGGCACGCCGTTGACTAGGAGAACCGCGTTGATTGCAAGTCCCGATCCATGAAGCGTAATCGTTGCATCGCTTGAGCCGATAGCCACAAGTGGCGGATCGATTGATGTGAGCATCGCAAGGGCGGCAAGGACAGTGAGGCTAACGTCGATCGTTGCCGGAGTTCCCGAAGAGGGTGTCAGGATCACCGTGCCCGTGTAATTGCCAGGTGGGAGTGATGACGGGCTCACCGCGATTGTGGCGCTGGACCCTGCCGCACTTGCATTTATCCACGGTGCATTCACCGAAGTGGAGAATGCGCCACCACTGACCTTTACTGTTTGTGATGACGGTGGCTGGGCGCCCTGAGTGGAAACGAATGTCAGTCGTCCTGGCAAGGGGGTTAGCGGGGACGAGGGCAGTGCTGTTGCGTCAGAAATCTTGAAAAAGACAATGTCCGAACCGCCTCCAAAGACTGTCTGATAGGCGTTTTTTACTGGGAAGTCAGCCGAGATCGTTTTCCCAATGCAGTACACGGACCCGTTAGCGTCAACAGCGATATTTCGACTACCTGCCTCCTCATTGTTGTGGCCGCCCATCAAGGTTGAGTAGACCAGCGTCTTCGCATCGGGAGCGAACTTTGCGACAAACATATCGGAATTAAGAATTCCACCTCCATAGAAAGACTGAAATGCATTCTTGATCGGAAAATCAGGCGATGCCTCGGCGAGCCCGCTCAGGTAAATCGACCCGCTTCCGTCCACTGCTATGCCGGTGATTGCATCAGGGCCACTACCACCGAACAAACTTGCGTAAAGGAGTTTTTGCGCACCGGGATCAAACTTAACGAAGAAGCCGCTTGCGGGTCCGACCGCAGAGGATTGAAACGCATCCGGCGTTAATACAAAGACGGACGGATTTCTGGTATTGCCAGCGGCGTAAATGTTCCCGGCAGGATCCACTGCGACGGCATAGACCCAGCCAGCGGCAGCACCTCCAAAGAAGGTGGAAAATACGATCGACCCATCCGGTGCAAACTTTACCAGGAAGGGCGTCTGCCAAATGGAGGGCGCAACGGTTCTCTGATAAGCGTTTTTCAGCGGCAGGTCCGGCGATGTCGATTCGCCCACAATGACAACGTTCCCCTGCGAATCGATGGCACTGCCTCCACACGTCTCGCCACTGCTACCCCCGAAGAACGTAGAAAAAACGAGAACACCTGACGCCGTGAGTCTTGTAACAAAGCAGTCCTGATTACCAGCAAAAGTCGGCTGTACCGCATTCTGCACACGGAAATCGTTGGACTCTGCGTTCCCACTGAACGTGGCACTTCCTTGAGCGTCAACGGTTACACTGGTGCCCCAGTCTTTGTTGTTGCCTCCCCAATAGGTCGAGTAGACCAGGGCGCGACCGTCGGGTGACAGTTTTGCAAGGAAGGCGTTATCCCAAATGGCCTTGAACTGGGCCTGAATCGGATTTTTAAGAGGGAAGCTCGCCGAGCGAGTGCTGCCGGTGATAATCGGACTGCCATTCAAGTCAATGGCGATTGCATTCGCGACATCCCAACCGTTACTGGACAAATAGGTGTGGTACACCACCTGCTTCCCATCGGAAGTGAACTTAAAAACAAAAGGAGCCAGCCCCACGATATTCGACTGCTGAAACGGATTCAGTCCGGGCGGCACGGGGGATTGTGTTCCACCGGCGAGATAAACAAACCCGTTTCGATCAACAGCCACACCATAACCAGAGTCTTCTCCGGGACCGCCAAGATATGTGGAAAACTCCAGGACTGGATCGATAACCAACGATCGCGAGGCGTCATGAAGCGCGAGAACTAGTTGCACGTGCCCGCCATGTGTGATTCGGTACTCGGCCGCAATCTCGCGCCCATTCTGCATCACCTTCGGTCGCCGCTGTCGCAGCCCAGCGACGATCAGATCACCGTGGTCCAGTTGGACCGGTTCGCTGAATGCCAGCTCGATGTGATTTGCATCCCCACCTGGTTGGACAATGAAGTCGTACTCGACGTTCCGCGCGTCCGCATAGTACACGATATCGATGCCGGGATAAACGTCGTTATACCGGACTTTCGCATAGTGCGGAATTCCAGTGAACCAGTCTTTTTCGGTCTGCCCAATAAAGTAGTTAGAATAGCTATCGAGTGGTTCGACACCCTCAAACATAATTTGGCGATTCGCGCCAACCAAGCGCATATGGACGTTATGCGTGTAGAGAGGCTTAGCCGGAGCTTCCCGAGGCATAGGAGGAGCCAACGCATAGACGACCTCCTGACCCGTGATGTACATACTCACTCCGCCCGACCGTGCAATCCATTGCGTCGGACCAGCCACTTGACCCTGATTCGGCTCAAAGTGCACGGCCTGTCGCCGGGC
>JBBSHP010000328.1:0-5811 GCA_038232555.1 Bryobacterales bacterium | reverse complement strand
CATTCACGCCGGATGGCAAGGAAGTGGTCGCCTCCTTCGGGGGCAAGATCAATCGTATCCAGGTCTCGACCGGTGAAGTCAGCCCCGTTCCCTTCAGTGCGCATGTATCGCTCGATATGGGGCCAAGCCTGTACGTCGCATCGCGCGTGGAAGAAGGTCCTGTGAAAGCTCGCCTGATCCAGGCCGCTTCGCAATCGCCCGATGGGAAACACCTCGCGTTTTCTGCGCTCACGCACCTTTACGCGCTCGACATCCCGGGAGGCGCGCCTGGGCGCTTAACTACCGGTGCGGATCGCGAGTTCCACCCGTCCTGGTCGCCCGATGGCGAGTCGCTCGCCTATGTGACCTGGGGTCCGCAAGGGGGCCAGATCTGGAAAATACGGAACCACCGGGCAGTTTAAGCCGATTCAACTCACCAGTACGCCGGCCTTCTATCAAGACCCGGTGTGGTCGCCGGATGGAACTCGCATCGTCGCCTTGCGGGCCTCCACGCAGGCTCGTATGGAAGCGCTCGGGGGGTTCGGCGGACAGCCCGGTATGGACGTGGTCTGGCTACCCAAAGAGGGCGGCAATCCGCAAGTGGTCGTGCCGGCGCGCGGCGTGGGCAAGCCCCATTTCGTCCATGACAGCAACGACCGCATTTAACGTCTATGCGCCCACCGGCTTACAGTCGTTCCGCTTCGACGGGACGGATCGGCGGACTCACCTGAAGGTAGTCGGTAAGAATTTGGGGGGTGGTCCGGAACCACCTCCAGCTAGCGATGTCCGTATGAGTCCCAATGGCCAGCAGACACTGGCTCTGGTGAATAACCAGCTCTACTTAATTGACGTACCGATCACGGGCGGGGAAGCGCCCACTGTCAATGTCAGTACGCCTTCCGTGCCCGTCAAAAAGCTTACCGATGTTGGCGCGGACAGCTTCGGATGGGCGGACGACGGCAAGACCATCACCTGGTCCCTGGGCGCATCCTTCTTCCGTCAACCCGTCTCCTCCGTCACCTTTGAACCGGACCGGAGGCCCTCCGATGAAACCCCTGAAAAAAGAGACGAGGAGGCCGCTCAGAATACGCCTGCTCCCGCCCGGCCATCGCCGCCTGATAAAACGGCCAAGTATCAGGAGACCGCGGTTACCATCGAAGCTCCGCGCTTCAAGCCCAAAGGCAGCATCGTGCTCGAAGGCGCTCGGATCATCACCATGCATGGGGACGAAATTATTCCCGATGGCGAGATCGCGATCGTCGATAACCGAATCACCTCAATCGGCAAGAAAGGGAGCTTCAAACGTCCCGACGGCGCCAAAGTGATCGACTTGAAGGGCTCCACAATCATGCCAGGGATTGTCGATGTGCATGCGCATTGGACTGAGATCAAGCGCGGCGTGCTCGATATGCAGAACTGGCCTTTCCTCGCGAACCTGGCCTATGGCGTCACCACCGGCCGCGATCCTCAAACCGGATCGAACGACATGTTCGCTTATGAGGACCTGGTGGACATGGGCGAGATGATCGGCCCGCGTCCCTATTCCACCGGGCCGGGGATTTTCTCCAGTACGGATTTTCAGTCCCTCGACGAGGCACGCAGCGTGGTGTCCCGCTACAAGAAGTACTACCGTACCAACACCGTCAAATCCTATGTGGTCGGCAATGGCAAGCAGCGCGAATGGATGGTGATGGCGTGCAAGGAAAACCAGATCATGCCCACAACGGAAGGAGCACTGGATCTCAAGCTCGATCTGACACACGCCATCGATGGCTTCAGCGGCAATGAGCATTCCCTTCCGATCGTGCCTCTATATAAGGATGTTGTCGAGACCTTTGCGAAATCCGGAATTTTCTATACGCCCACTCTGCTGGTCGCGTACGGTGGCCCGTGGGCCGAGAATTATTTCTACGAGACCACTGAGGTGCATGACGATCCCAAGATGCGCCGCTTCATGCCGCACAATCTGCTCGATACGAAATCACAACGCCGGCCGTGGTTCCGGAAAGAGGAACAGGTGTTCCCAAAGCTCGCCGCATCCGCCGCCAAGATCGTCCATGACGGAGGACATGTCTCTATCGGAGGCCACGGCCAACTCCAGGGGCTGCAGTGCCACTGGGAAATGTGGGCGCTGCAGAGCGGGGGCCTGACCAATCATGAAGTGCTGCGAGCCGCTACTTTGCAGGGAGCCGAGGCAATCGGATATGCGCAGGACCTGGGCAGCCTGGAGCCGGGCAAACTGGCCGACCTGATCGTTTTGAACAAAGACCCCTTACAGGACATCCGCAACACCACGTCGATCCGCTATGTGATGAAAAACGGCCAGCTCTTCGAGGGAGATACGTTGAATGAGATCTGGCCGCAGCAGAAGCCGCTCCCGCAGTTGTGGTGGTGGAAGGACGAGCCGAAAGGGTTCGCCTCTCCGACCGTTAAAGCGCCTTAGCGATTTGGAGGGCATCGCGCTGAATGCCCGCCAGCATGCCTTTGAACACGATGGCATGGAAGGGGAGAACCGCGTACCAATACGCCAACCCCAGCAGACCGCGGGGCTGAAAAAGGGCCTTCTGCGTCAGCTTGCACCCCGGCCCGTCCGGTTCGATTCGAAAGTCCAAAAGGGCTTCGCCGGGCAGCTTCATTTCGGCTCGCAAGGAGAGACAGCGATCACGCTCGAATCCCACCACGCGCCAGAAATCCAGAGCTTCCCCGTACCCCAGGCTCTCGGGGTGGCGCCGTCCCCGTCGCAGGCCCGGGCCGCCAGCTAAGCGGTCCAGCCAGCCTCGCAAGCTCCACAGCCACTTCGCGGCGTTCCAGCCATGCCCCCCGCCCAGCCGGCACACGGCACGGAAAGCTGCCTCGGCGGGCGCGTCGATCCGCACTTCACGGCTGTCGCGGAACACTGTGCCCCCGGCCCAATCCGGATCGCCGGGCATGGGGCCCGCCATCGACCAGTTCGTCTCTACATCCAGCGCCTCCAACTGGCCCAGAGCGGCATGGATGGATTCCCGAACGTTCAGCAGCTTCTGTGGCACCAGACGCGTAATCCGATCTTCGCGGCAGACCACCTTATTCTTCAGCCCCTCTGCCAGCGGCTTCGCTATCTTGTGGCTTAACGGAGTGACCAGGTGAATCCAGTACGAACTCAAGCGGGGGGTCAATACGGGCACCGGTATAATCCAGCGCCGCGGTAAGCCCAACTCGTCAGCCATAATCCGTAGGATGTCGCTATAGCGCAGCGTTTGAGACCCGCCGATATCGAAAACCTGGCCGGACGTCTCCGGCACGGAAAGCACGCCAACCAGGTAGGTCAATACGTTCTGCACCGCGATGGGCTGGCATTCGGTGCTCACCCATTTTGGCGTAATCATTACGGGCAGACGATGTACGAGATAGCGCAGAATTTCGAACGAAGCCGAGCCCGAACCAATGATCATCGCCGCTCGCAGCACGGTCACCGGCACGCCCGTGGAGGCCAGGGCAACCTCGACATCCCGGCGCGACGCTAAGTGTTCGCTCAGATTCTTACCGGTCTCACCGAGTCCGCCTAGATAAACGATGCGCCCCACGCCAGCATCCCCGGCCGCGCGCGCGAAGGTTTTTGCCAGATCCAGATCGCGCTTGGAATACTCATCGCCAGCCGACATCATCGAGTGGACCAGGTAGAACGCCGCGTCGCAGCCCTGCAATTCGCTGGTCAACGAAGGCAAGTCGTTGAGATCGGTTTTGCGTATCTCAACGCCGGGCTGAGAGGCCCAGTCACGGCCCTCCAGTTTGCCGGGCGAGCGCACCAGCGCGCGCACAGCGTAGCCAGCTTTGATCAGTTCTGGCGCGAGCCGGCCGCCGATGTAGCCGGTGGCTCCCGCTATGACTATGCGCTGCACGGATTCACGTATTGCTGCACGGATTCACGTATTGATGATGCACGGTGAGTTGTTCCCAGTCTACATATACTCCGGAACTTCGATCCCCAGCACCTTCAGGATGTACTCAAGCTGCCCGCGAAAATACTCGGTCATCCACAGTAGGAAAGTCCGCTTTTCCCGGTTTTCTTCAGTCAAAACCGGGTAACCGTGATAGAAGGCGTTAAAGCCTTGAGCGAGTTGGAAGGCGTACTTGGCGACATGCGCGGGTTCTCCCGAAGTTACTGCGCGTTGGATGGCTGAGTCCGTCTTTGAGCCGGCCAGCAGCAATTGCCAGCAGTCCTCGTTCTGCAGTTGCCGCCCCAGCGCTTCCCGATTGAGCTCCGTCGCGAAGTCAGGCAGAGCCTCCCCGCGGTCGGCTAATTTGCGAAGGATGTTTCGGGCCCGCACCGCCGTGTATTGCACGTATGGGCCAGTCTCCCCTTCAAAGCTGAGCGCTTCCTGCATGTCGAAAGCAATGATCGAATTTCGTGTGTACTTCAACATGAAATACCGCAACGCGCCCACTGCAATCTGAGATGCCACTTTGCGCCGTTCCTGCAGCGAGGCTTCGGGGTGGCGCGACTCCACCTCTTCCTGCGCCTTATCGATCAACTTGTCAATGAGATCGTCCGCCTTCACTCCCAGGCCTTTGCGGCCAGAGACCTCGATGTAGGGACGGCGCTTGTCCTCCTCCGACAGTTCGATGCCAAGCTCCACACAGGTTCGGGGCGAGAGCGCGACCATCTCATAGGAGAAATGAATGGAGCGGGCGGCCTGGTCTTCATAGCCAAGTGCACGCAGCCCGGCCACCACTACATCCTGGAGATAAGATTGCCGCGAATCAATCACATTGAAAACCCGCTCCGCGCGGCCGAAAGCGGGCCCGTCGTTCTGGTCGGGGCGATCCGTGGTGGACCACACTTGATGTCCGTCCGGATAGAGGAACCAGAGCCGGTAAAAGAAGTCCTTGCCGAGCAACCCGAACTTCCAGAGCTGGTAAGCGATGTCTTTCCCGACGTATGTGACCGTGCCGTTGGAGCGCACGATTACCTTGCTGTCGGGGTCCTGCTCATCCTGTGAAAAAGCGGAGCCAGGCATAACCCAGCAGCCTGCGTTTTTGCCCTCGGTTTCCAGGTAGATTGCCTTGCGCTCTTTGAGCTGCTCGAACGCCGTGGCCCAAAACTGTAGGTGCAGAATCTCGCTCTCGCGTGGAAGAACGTCGTATTCAATGCCCAATCGCAGCATGGTGGCTAGATGAGCATTCACGATGGCATCCGCGATCAGATGCGCTAACCTGGCTGTCCCGTCCGCACCGGCCTCGATGGCGTGCAGCGTCTGCCGGCGCAGCGCCAATGCTTCCGGGTGGTCTTTGTAATAGGCGGAGGTTCGGGCGTAGATATCCCAACAAAGGTAATCGAACGGGCTGTCCGGATTGGCCGCCAACGCGTGCACTTGGTCGAGAGTGGCCCTCTCCAGATGCTCGAATCCCACCACGACATCAGCTACTTGAACGCCTGTGTTGTCGATATAGTTCTGTACCTCCACGGTGTGACCGATGGCACGCAGCATGCGCACGAACGTATCTCCCAGTACGGCGTTGCGCAGATGGCCGATGTGGGCGGCCTTATTGGGATTGATGTTGGTGTGCTCCACGATGATCTTGCCGCCGCTCTGCGCGACCGGAGCACGCTCTTCCCGTAGCAGGGAACTGCCGAAAGCCCCCCGGTCCAAACGCACGTTGATGTAACCATTGCCGGCGACCTCCAGCGCGGCCACGCCTTCCAGGTTTCCCAGATCCGCAACGAGCTTGGCTGCGATCGTTTTGGGAGCTTGCCGCAACTGGCGTGCGAGTTGAAACGCGGAGGCAATGGCGAGTTCGCCAAAGCCGGTTTGCTTGGGCTGTTCAAGCGAGACCGGGGCGTCTACCTGGTAT
>JBBSHP010000327.1:0-5812 GCA_038232555.1 Bryobacterales bacterium | reverse complement strand
TGATGTAGGCGTCATTCCCAACCATCACAACAAGTTCACGGAGCTGAATACACCTACCCGCATTTTCGAATGTCTCGCCCTTGGAAGACCAGTGATCGCGCCCCGCGCGCGCGGCATTCAGGATTACTTTGACGAGGAGGAAATTATTTATTTTGAACTGGGCAACGTGCTCGATCTGGCGGAGAAGATAAGATATACCTATTTCCACCCGCACGAAGTGGGACAGATCACAAAACGCGGTCAAGAGATCTACCAGCGTCACACATGGAAATCCGAGAAGGTCAACCTGCTCAACGCCTTCGCGGACCTTGTCTAAGCAATTGCGGCCCGATTGACGACCGCTTAGAAGCTGGAAACCTGCGCAAATGCCACCAACGCTAGCATTGATTCTTACACTGGGACTTATCGCCTTCCTTTTCAGGCGCGATTTTCGCGAGGGACCAGATTTAACCTGGGCTATCTGGCTGCCAATCCTTTGGCTGCTTATTATTGCCTCGATACCCGTAACTCAATGGCTGGTGATCCTGGGCTTACCCATGCTTGGCGCTGTCTCCGCGGAAGAGGGCAGCCCGGTTGATGCCATTGTCTTTTTTGCCTTATTGGCATCAGGTCTTTATGTCCTCAGCAAAAGAAGAGTCGACTTAGCTGTTGTAATCCGAGGAAATCCGTGGCTCGCCTTGTTTCTACTCTATTGTTTCCTCGCTATTTTTTGGTCTGATGTCCCTTTTACGTCGTTCAAGCGTTGGATTAAAATACTTGGTCATCCAATCATGATTCTGATTATCTTTACCGAACCCGATCCTAGGGAAGCGCTGGTCAGGCTCATAAAAAGGTGCGCCTTCATCCTTTTCCCGATCTCGATTCTTTGGATGAAATACTATCCGGCTCTTGGGCGTAAGAGTGACGAATGGGGTATGATGACCAATGTCGGGATCGCCGGAGGCAAAAACGAACTGGGTGCCATTTGTCTCCTCTTCGGCATATTTCTTTTCTGGCGTTGGCTGCAAATCTGGCGAACGCAAAAGAGCGCTGCTCGTCGCAATGAATTACGGGTTCTGGGAATCCTACTGTTGATGATCGCCTATAATTTGTGGAAGGCGCACAGTGGAACGTCCACGGGTTGTTTTCTTCTCGCGGCTGCCGTCATTTTAGGATTGGGAATCCGCTGCGTCGACAAGCGGATGATCGGATACTATGCGGTGGCAGTGTGTATCGTCGCGGTCGCGGCTCAACTGACTTTCGATCTGTATGGGACAATAGTGAGTCTTTCCGGCCATGAGAGTACTATCGAGGGACGGGGCCGCCTCTGGCAGGTTCTTTTGGAAACCGACCGAAACCCCATCTTCGGTGCAGGGTATGAGAGTTACTGGTTGGGTGACCGGCTGCAGACAATTTGGGCAATGCCTGAGTTTCGCTGGCATCCCACGCAGGCTCACAATGGATATCTCGAAACATATCTAAACCTTGGGATAATCGGCCTTTTTATTCTAATAGGGGTCATTCTTGTGACGTTCCGAAAGTGCGTTCAGGACCTGGTGCGGGATTTCGAGTGGGGGCGCGTGGCAATGGGGTGTCTGGTTGCAATTGTCGCTCATAACTGGACCGAGGCAGGTTTTAAAGGACTCAGTACGGTATTGTTTTTCTTTTACCTCATAGCCCTGAATTATCCTGGGCGTACATTACTTTTCTCTTCCGATTCTCTGGAAGATGACAAATCGTTTAGAGAACCGGAACTGGCTTATGCTGCGCGTGCAGCTGCGTAAATTGCGTGGGCCGGGTTACGTGGCGGCAGTCCTGTTCCCGCTCGCCGCTGGCATTGTGTTCGGTCAGGCTCAGGCCGCCACCATTGCCGCCAAGAGCGTTTCCTTCCCAGATGTCGAATCAGCTGTCGTCAACGCGAAAGACGGTGACACCGTGACGGTTCCGGCAGGAACCGCAACCTGGGTATCGCCGCTGAATATCGTTAACAACATCACACTGCAGGGCGCTGGTGAGGCGGCGACAGTTATCGTGGATGGGATTCCACATGGACAGAGCGATCAAGCCGGGGATTCGGAAAGGGGTCGCCCTGCCCCGCGCCAGTCTTCGCGTCCCGAGAAAGAGCGGAAAATACGCGGAGCAAAGGGAGGCGAAGTGAGCGGCGTAGCGAGAGCGCGCGGCCACAAGCGAGCGGGGTCCCTCATTCTTGCAAATCTGGAAAGGAATCTTCCATTTCGACTAACCGGATTCACCTTTCGGGGCAATGGCGAACAGCGGGGAAATTTTAACGGGGAAGTCCGAGTCGATGGAAATTCCCATGCATTTAGAATTGACCATTGCACCTTCGATCAACTACCCGGACTTAGCTTGGGAGTGAGCGGTTTTCTGTGGGGCGTGATTGATCATTGCCGATTCAACCTCAACGGCAGGCAACCGATGCACATCAGCCATCAAACCTGGGGCGGGAAGGACCACGGAAATGGTTCGTGGGCCGATGATCCGTTCTGGGGTTCCGAAAAGTTTGTCTTTATAGAAGATAACGTTTTCGAAAACATCGGGAAGAAAAAGGCCATCGATGCTTACGAGGGCGCCCGCTTTGTGGTCCGTCACAATCAATTTCATAACTGCGGTTTGTCGATGCACGGGACGGAGGCAAGCGGGCGCGGGGGGAAACAGGTGGAGGAATACAACAACACGTATCGGAATGACGACGGTGCCCCGGCGGAGCAGATTCGAAGCGGCTGTATCATAACCCATGATAACACCTGGAATGATGCAGAAAGAGGCCACGTCCTGCAGGTGTATCGTCTTTTCGCTTACCCACAGCACTGGGGGTACTGCAACGGCGAGAATCCATACGACGATAACGCTCCCAACGGAGCTACTGGATATTGGGCAACCGGCACACACACCGGAGCCAGTGGGGCAACCGTTTTGACCGATGCGACCAAAAACTGGGAACATAACCAATGGTATCAACCCGGAGCCGTTTATATTGTTAGGAATAAAACTTTCGAAGCCGCCGCAACCAACATGATAGACAAAGTTCCGGCACTGATTATTTCAAATACGGCCCATTCACTCATGGGCAGTCCGCGTAATCACAAAGCTCCGGCGTTCGGCGGTACTGGAAGGCCGCTAACGTTCAATGCTGGTGACACCTACGAGATCTGGAAAGTGGCCCATGCACTCGATCAGCCGGGATTGGGGAGGGGAGATCTGCTTACGGGGTTGCCGGGCCGACCTGCAAAGTGGCCCCATGAGGTCTCGGAGCCCTGCTATTCATGGAACAATAAGCTGGAAAGCGGCGCTGCTGTGAATCTTTCCTCCACGGAACCGTGCATCGAAGAGGGGCGGGACTTTTTCAACGGATCCCCGAAGTCTGGCTACAAGCCTTTCATCTATCCGCATCCTCTGGTAAGTGCTGCTTCAGCGCCCGAGGCGCGGTCGCGTTAGCGCGCGGGCTTGGAGGAGGTTCAATCCCGAATAATGCGCGGCGCGGGACAATATCACTTGTTTTTTGGTACGAGGGCTGCTTCTGGTATACGATGATAAGCCCGATGATTTCCGCGATATCCAGCCAATTCCTATCCGCCAGGCCGCGCAGCGGGGCCTTGCTCGTCGCGGGTATGCTCTTGTTTGGCTCGGCTCACACTGACGCCGCCGTGATCAACGCCAAGAGCGCTTCTCGCACCGACGTCGGTGCAGCCGTCGCGTTGGCGAACGATGGTGATACGGTGATGGTGCCGGCGGGGAGCGCAACTTGGACTACGACTCTGACGATTATCAAAAATATCCAGATCATAGGTGCGGGCGAGAGTTCGACTGTTATCACCGAAAACCTGCCGCGCACAAACAACATTCCGCTTTTCGACATCTCGTTAACCCATGAATCGGGTGCGCCGGACTATTCGTTTCGCTTGAGCGGGATGAAGATCACGTCGCAGAACCAGAACGGCACGGCACTTGCTTCCGACAAACCTTTCATCGCTCTAACTGGCGTTACCCACGCCGCAGACGCTCCCGCTCCGTATGTCATCGGATGTGTGAGCCGGGTCCGGCTAGATCACATGACCTGGGATCACCTGCAGGGGTTGGCGTTCGTTGCCAATAGTTGCCTGGGAGTGGCGGATCACATTACCCAGATCACCAACACTGGAGCTTATCAGTCTTATCCTGTTAAAATCAAGATGGAAACTTGGACGCCGAATGTCAATCCCGCGACCGGCGATCCCTTGCCCAAGTCCTATCTGGCGGCGAAAGGCTTTGGCAGTTGGGCGGACGATCCCTATTGGGGGACGGATAAGTTCTGGTTCTTCGAGGATTGTAACTTCACCGTTCCGGGTAACACAAACATCTGCGACAACCTGCAGGGAGCGCGTGTCGTCTTCCGACACTGCACGATTAATGGTGGCGGCGGCATGGCCACGCACGGCATGGAAGGCGAGGCCGACCCGGGAATCAAACAGGCAGAGATTTACAACAACTATTTCGTGACCGATAGGCAGTTCGGACAACATCGTAGTGGGAGTATTTTATACTTCAACAATAAGAGCACTGGCTTGACCAAGGGTGTGTCTTTCTATACTTATCGGCAGTCACGAACGGAAGCGAACTGGGGCGGGGCAGACGGGACTGATCGTTATGACAACAACGCAGGTGGATCACCGATTTACACCGGAACGGTAACGGGAGTAAGCTCGGATAAAGTCAGCAGTATTACGGACAATAAACAGGTAAACTTCAATCTGATCGATGTGACGGACGGCACGATCTACTCCGTCAACAACCTGGACGATCCTGCGGCTGGGTCCTCATTCGATGCCGGTTGGAAACATAAACACGCCTCTGTTGCGTCCATCAATGGGAAGACACTGGAACTTACCGCAGAAACAGGCAGTGGCTCTTACGGTAATTTTAGCGCACAGTGGGCGATTGGGGATCACTATGAAATCCGCAAGGTGATTGCAGCTTATGGACAGCCGGGACAAGGGAAAGGTGACTTACTTAACACCGTCACCGGCCAGGACAGCTACACTACATATACTTATCCAGGATCCACCGGTGCCAAGGCAACATATCCGCAGGCCGGCTATCCATTGGAGCCTTGCTATGCCTGGAACAACACCGACACACCGAACGGGTATCTTAAGTTCAATACAGACAACGCGAGCAGCAACCTCAGCCTAAAATCAGGACGGGACTATTTCAGCCTGAGTGAGCGCGCCATTGCCACACAGAACGTCGGCTATCCGGCGCAGTCCTACACGAGAGCGACCAACAGTTACCCCGGCATCGGCGCGAGCGGAACTACTCCATACACGCCGTACACTTATCCGCACCCGCTAACCGCATCCCCGGACAGCCGACCGAGCGCCCCGGCAAATCTTCAGATCAAGCCTTGAGGCGGACATCTGGAAGGCGCTACGACTGAGGCTCACTGGGATTGGCGGTTTTTTGCGGAAAGGTCCAAATTTCTATGAACAAGATAATTTTTGGGGCGGTTTTATTGCTCTCGCCTACGATTTTTGCAGGACCCCGGTATGCTTACTCCTGTGATGGTAACATACACGACCGGGACGATATCTGCGCCTTGCCCATCTCGCTGGCCATGCTCAGTGCTAGCGGTAATGCTCCAAACCTTGTCCATCTGGACTATAACGATCATTTTTGGCAGACAGTCAGCGCCCAGGAGGCGGATCAAACAGCAAGTGCAACTGTCAACACCTCGAACACTTGGGGCGGGTTTGACACGTCGGTCTTTTTTAATTGCCGCACAAACGTGAATGCGGCCGTCGCTCATCTTACGCATGCAATCAACGTCTCCACGGCG
>JBBSHP010000326.1:0-5821 GCA_038232555.1 Bryobacterales bacterium | reverse complement strand
TTCAGGAACCTCGGGCCGCGCCATCCCATCCGAGCGTCCGAGATAAACCGCCGTTTCCGCGTCATAGCGCGCCGTGATCTTGCGATGGTCCAGCCAGCCAATCAATTCCGGGAGGATGGAAGAGGCGTGCGGAATGCCGGGCTTCGAAATGATGCCGACTGAGTTAACGTCCGGCATACAGAAGAAACTCCCGATTGCCTTCCGCGCCAAGGATCGGGCTCGGAGTCGTCTCAGCAACGAAACCGAGCTGGCGGACCGACCTTTCCACCCGCTCACACGCGAGCTGATGAAGCTCCGGCTCCCGAATAATTCCTCCCTTGCCAACTTGACCGCGCTCCAGCTCAAACTGCGGTTTCACCAAGATTACCATCCTGCCGGCGGGAGCCAGCAGCCCTGGCAGGACAGGCAGAATCATGGTTACCGAGATGAAGCTCACGTCGCACACCACCAGGCTTACCAGTTCAGGGACGTGTTGGGCGCTGAGATAGCGCGCGTTCACCCGCTCCTGTACAATCACGCGCGGGTGGTTCCGCAGCCTCCAATCCAACTGGCCCGTTCCTACATCGATCGCATACACCCGGGCCGCGCCGTGTTGCAATAAACAATCCGTAAATCCGCCGGTGGAGGAACCCACGTCCAGACACACCAGACCTTCCACCTGAATCTGCCAGTGTTCCAACGCGGCTTCGAGCTTGACTCCACCACGACTGACAAATTTAGGCGTATCCAGCAGTTCGACGCGACTGTCCGTAGCGACGGAGTGGCCCGCTTTATCCTGACGCTGGCCATTCACCAGGACGTTCCCGGCCAGAATCAACGCCTGGGCCTTTTCTCTCGAATCAACCAACTTTCGCTCCACCAGGAGTTGATCGACGCGCTGCTTGGAACTCATGTCTTGCGATACACAATCAGATCGGCCAGATCCCGCAAGCGATCGGCGCGTCCCCCGAACGGCTGCAGGGCCTCGTGTGCCGCCTCCCGCTCCTGTTCCGCCATACGCCTGGATCGATCCAATCCATACACAGCGGGGAACGTGATCTTCTGCTGCCTGGCATCCTTCCCGGCCGTCTTGCCAAGTTTTTCCGAGGGCTGCTCCACATCCAGCACGTCGTCAACGATCTGGAAGGCCAGACCGACGTGCTCTCCATAGGAGGAAAGGGCTCCGATCTGCCGCTCATCCGCCCCGGCATAAATGGCTCCCATGCGTAGACTGGCACGCAGCAGAGCGCCGGTTTTGGCGCGATGGATCTCTTCGAGCAACCGTTGGCCCGCCGGTTGGCCCTCCCCTTCCAGATCGGCGACCTGCCCACCGATCATGCCTCCCACGGTTCCGGCGGCAGTGGCCAGTTCCATGATCAGACTGACCCGCCGTTCGGCATTCGCCGGCAATCGCGATAACACTTCAAAGGCGAGTGTGAGCAGAGCGTCGCCCGCCAGAATCGCCATCGCGTCGCCAAACACCTTGTGACAGGTGGGCCTTCCGCGGCGCAGATCGTCGTTGTCGAGCGCGGGCAGATCATCGTGAATCAGCGAATACGTATGAATCAGTTCCAGCGTGCAAGCCGGAACTTCGATGCCGTCCGGCGAATCGGATAGCGCCTCTGCAGCGGCCATGCAGAGCAGCGGACGGATTCGTTTGCCGCCAGCGAAAAGGCTGTAGCGCATGGCCCGATGGATGGATGCGGGCGCAGCGGATTCGGGCGGCACGCACTGGTCCAAGGCTTGGTCAACTCTCTTCTGCCCTTCGGCCAAATACTGACCGATACTCATGCCCGGTCGGGCCGAAAAGGCTCGGGGAGGACCTTGTCACCCTTCCGCACCAGGATTTCGACGCGCGTCTCCGCTTCCTGCAGTTGCTTCCGGCAGGTTTCGCTAATTTGCATCCCTTTTTCGAAAAGCTCCAAGGCGCGTTCCAGCGGCAACTCGCTGCTCTCCATCTCTTTCACGATTAGCTCGAGTTCCTGGAGACCCGCTTCAAAGCTCGCGCCGGACTTCTCTTCGGCTGCCATCCTCTTATTCTACTGACGCGGCCGGGATCGGGACTTGAAACCGCTGTGCCATCGCAATCAGCTTTTCCCAAGTGCCATCGGAGATCGGAATCCCCTCCCGCCGGCGCTGCGCTTGGTTGCGCCATTCCGGTTCACCGGCTACCACGACCTCCTCGAAGCCTTTGGCGGGAGCCGACGATTTAGTCAGATCGACCAGCGTCCTCATACGCTCGTGAAATTCCTGTTCCGGCATGAACCGGCTCACGTCGATTCCGATGAAACACTGGCTGACGCGCATGGGCCGGTCGCGAAACCGGATGCCGCCCAGTTCCGTGCTCATAGCGCCACCTCCCATAACGGCGCAAAGGATCTCGACCATAACCGCGAGCCCACTGCCTTTGTAGCCGCCCAGCGGCATGAGCAGTCCATCCAGCGCGGTCTGCGTATCGGTAGTGGGAACGCCTTCAGCGTCCATGGCCCAGCCGGCTGGAATGGAGGGCTGGTTACTGAGCTGGGCTTTGAAGATTTTGCCCATCGCCACGGTGGTGGTGGCCATATCGAGCAGCCAAGTCTCCGGCCCCGGAACCGACATGCAGATGGGATTGGTGCCGAAGCGCTTCTCCTTCCCCTGCCAAGGCGCAACCAGCGGAGAGGCATTGCACATCACTATACCAATCAGTCCCGCTGCGGAAAGCCGCTGGGCCCACCAGGCCGCTGCGCCGAAGTGGCTGGATTCCCGCGCCACCACGAAAGACACTCCGTGCGCCTTGGCAAGTCGAATGGCGTGGTCGGAGCAAGCCTGCGCGATCCACTGGCCAATGCCATACTCTCCGTCGTACACCATGGTCCCGCCGCTCACACTGACGATGTGACCATCGGTTTCGATGTTGATCGTCTTCAACTCGATCTGCTCGATATAAAACGGGAGCAATTGAATGCCATGGGAATCCACTCCGCGAAGACTGGCTGCGAGTAGCGACGTGACAACCAGCTCGGCTTTGAGCGGCTCAACTCCTACAGCGGCGAGAAGCTGCTGTCCAAAATGCGCAAGGTCCTGCTCTGAGAATTTCATAGATGGAAGCGTAGGGACGGGCGGGTCAAAAGGTCAGAATGACATACTTCGGCACTCATAACCGGCGGATGCTTGGGTTGCGCTTTCCTTCCCAGCGGTATTCGAAATGATTACCAGGACGAACGTTCAGCACCAAGGCCGGCCGGAAACAGGCCACGCAAGTCCCTCCTGGATGCCGAACGCTTCGATAGAGCAGGCCGTTCGATCCCGATTCCAGCAACTCGCGGCCCAGCGCTTGCGAAGCCGTGTAACTGGACGCGCTGTGATAGCCGCTATTTTCCGGGCTATCCGCTCGTACGTCATGGAACGACGTGTCGAAGTTTGCGAGATACAGGCGCACCTGCACCCGGGTCTCCAGGACTCCAATCTCGGCCAGTTCCTGCGTGCGGTGATGAATCACTTCAGCGTGCGTAGTCTCGAGAGACGTGCCGGCGTACCAGGCGCCCCGGTCGGGTCCGTTGAAACGACCACCACCTGAATGAGTGTGACAAAAGGCAGCCATGATCACGCTGGACATGGGACGATTCAGCACCCATTCCTCGGGCGGAATTCGATAGAGAACACCTAGCTCAGTAGAGATCCGATCGTTTGTCCAGCTCTCCAGTTCAAACACGAAAGCAAGATCTTGCGGTGTAGCAACCGCGTCCAAAATTCCCACTACGGGATACCGGCTAGGGACCAAACGGCACGTGTCCTTGAAAGTAAATGGAGAGATGGGAGGCAATCAGTTCCAACCGCCGCGCCGGCCATCCAGGAGTCGCCGAACCTGGTAGAGTCCATCCATCCCCGCTGCAATCATTAAGGTGAGCGCTGGGCTGCCGCCAAACAAGGGATTGCTATTGGGTAGTTGCACCCAGCGATCGGCCAGATCGCGCTCCGGGTACAAGATTCGCAGGTCTTTGAAAATCCCCAGCACGAGCGAGATGCGCAGCAACATATCAAACGACAGCGTCCCGACCTGACCGGCTTTGTACTTGTAAAAAGTGGATTCCGGAGGCCATCCGAGCAGTCCACGTTGCTCGTCAGTGCTGAGTTTCCAGGCATCCGCGACATTGAGAAATGTTCGGACAGCCGGGCCGGACAGGCTGCGCCGAATCTTCGGATCGCGCCGCTTGTCGGGCGGGATCTGAGGAACCTCCGGGATGTGCTTCGGGGCTGGTCTTCCCATATCTAGAGTATACGCTTTATTTTGAGAGTCAATCCACATGCGCTGTCTGGTAAGACGCTAAGTCGCTGATAATAAATCGTCTGCGCATCTGCGCAAAACTTGTATCGTTTGCTCAAAAAAACTCCTTCTCACTTTCAAGCGGGTTGCCGACATGTTCTGCGCCCGGGTTCCCGCGACTTTATTCTATGTCCCAGATGCGGAATGCGGAGGTCATCGGGTTGCGTCTCGAATAGGGCAACTGCTCAGAACCATTAGGCTTAGCAGCGTCAAAATAAAGTGAAGGCTGGTGTGACTCACTCCCGGCCAGCTGCGCTTTTGGGCCGTAACCAGGGATGAAGTGCGCTGAGCAGCGCATTGATCAGGAGGGTTGAAGTCTCTCCGGCGCTCGAATGAGGAGCGCCGTATCCAAAAGGCGGGGTGAATAGCTCGCTGGCCGGAGGAGTGGAAGGTATGGTCTGGCGCGATTGAGCCCGCAGCACGAAAAGTTTTCGAAGGAACGCCGCCTGGCAGGCGGGTCTCGGCCCGTAACGCCTGTCGCTGGCATTTGCTCTCTCCGGCTTAACCCTGAGTGGTTTCACTCAAGGGTGACTGTAACAACATGGCAGCGCACGTCGCCCATCGTCACCAGCACTGGAAGCGCGTTGCCGGGAGCCCGTCCGGTGGGCACCTCAGCATTGATTCGATACAGTCCTATGGTGCCTGGCGCCAGGCCCGAAAAACTCACCTTCGCCTCGACACCCCCGATCGTTACTGTGGGCATGGTGGTCGTGACAGCGGGCGGCCACCTTGGCGTTACCGCCAGCGGAGTTGGCCGCATGGAAGGATTGGTCAACCCCAGGCCCGTGCAGTAAATCTCGGTCACTTCCGGCACGGGCGGGTCGTGGAAAGGCGCCCTGCGGTGCCGCGATGGTGGCGGAGCCACAGACGAAGTCTCCCAAGTGGCCAGCCGTCCCTCGTTTTTGAATGGCCAACTCGACACTTGGCCAAGTGGCAAGCGGATGTGCTTTAGGGGAAAAGCGGCTGATCGTCCCAACAATCCGGGCACACCTTCTGTGACTATGACAATCGGAAACTTCCGCCGTTCGGTCGCGTGGGTGTGCTTGCTAGAATTGCGGGAATTAATTCCGAATTCGATCCGCTGCATTCGCACACGGCGCGGTTGGCACATGGTTGTGGAGTGGAACCGAGAACTGAAGTTGCTGGAGATCGTCGCCATTCGAGCGATTCTAGGAAGCGACTGGAAGCGGAAAGCGCTCAACCTGATGCGCGTGCGGTCGGGCAAGGCGGCGAGCTCGCCCCGATGGAACTTTCTTTTCGAGAGGAAACTGCAATGAGCAGGGCGGAGCAGGGGTACGAATGATTTCAGATGTTCATGGGAGGAGCTTGAGTCGCTTGAGGTCCTTTTCTGTCCAGCGGGCTTGTATTTCGATTATCTTCTTGAGGGTTTTTCGCCTAGCTGGATATCCGCTTGACTCAGGTAACCGCTGCGGAACTGGTTTTCGCGCTGGTTGCTGGTTTCGGGTGAACAATCAGGTCATAGGTCACGGGATCGACGGCCACAGCCTGTTGCGCCAGTCGGAAGAAAAGCTTGCC
>JBBSHP010000325.1:0-5824 GCA_038232555.1 Bryobacterales bacterium | reverse complement strand
CCCCTCAGTTCTGACGATCAAATTGGCAGATGCAAAGACGGGGAAAGTGGTGCAAACGCTCACCTGCACGCCGGAGCATCGGTTTACTGTCGCCAAATGAATCCTCGAGAGCACTTTATTTTGTTAAGTATTACGAATGACGAACATTTGTAAAATATTGGCCGTGCTGTTTGGACTAAACCTCGCCAATGGCACTCCCGCTCAACAAGTCTCGCTAACCGCTTCGAAATCGGCAATCAACTTAACGGCTCGGTCGCTCATGGGAGTTCCGATTACCCTTCCTGCGAAATGGACAGTTCTCTATTTTTGGAGCAACGGCTGCCCGTGTGTGCAGGATTGCCAGCGTCTCAGTCTTTCGCCTTTATCGAAGCAATATCAGAGCCGCGTCTCATTTTACGCCTTAGCCTCCAACGAGATTGACCTGACTGCCGACGCAATTCGGCTGCGCGCCCAGGTGAAGGCACAGCAGTTGCCTTATCCGGTACTGCTCGATGCTAAGCATCATCTTGCGGACAAACTCCATGCCCGCATCACCCCGGAAACGTTCCTGTTCGACCCACAGGGCCGCATCGTCTTCCAGGGCGTTCCTGACGACTCTTGGGAAGTCAAGCAGCGTACCGGCAAATCAGGCGCGACCCAGTTCTATTTGGCGGATGCCCTGAAGCAGGCGCTCGCAGGCAAGAAAGTGATGCGAGCGCGCGTGAAAGCCTTGGGATGCAGCATTGAGCGTTAAACTCAGTCCCAAACCGACCAAACAGGAGCGGCACGCAGTCCAGCGCGAGCGGGTGGAGCAGGAACGGGAGCGGCAGGTTCGGGATGAACGACAAGCGGCGCGGCGGATGCGGCGGGCGCAGAGCCGAAAAATTCTGTCCGCTCTAATCCTCTTCCATTTGTTCGCCGTTGTCATCTGGCTGCTGCCGGGCTCCGCCCTGACCGAGAAGTTCCTGCCGCGCGTGCGTCCCTACATGACCGCGACCGGCTTCATGCAGAGCTGGTACATGTTCACGCCCAACCCGATCCATATTGACGTCACGGTCGAGGCGCGCATTACCTATGCCGATGGAAAGGTTCGTTCCTGGTCTTTTCCGCGAATGGTAGATATGGGATACGTCGAGCGCTATCGGCGCGAGCGCTTCCGCAAGTTCATCGAAGTCGCGCATCAGGACCGGTATCGCTTTCTATGGCCGACACTGGCCCGCTACGCCGCCCGACGCAACAATACCGACCCGCGCAATCCGCCGAAGTCCGTCGAGTTGATCCGCCGCTTTCTCGCTGTTCCGCCCCCGCCCATACCTCTCTCGCGCTATCAATTCCACACGTTCTTCACGATGCCGGTCAAACCCCAGGACCTGCGCTAGGAGAGATCAATGACCTTGCTGCGCGACTGGCACCGCTTCTGGTTCGCCCGAACCTCCCCCGTGTCACTTGGGCTGTTCCGGCTGATCTTCGGCGTCATTGTGCTGCTCTATGGCCTGATGCTGTTTCCCGATCGCCTGCTCTGGTTCACCGACCAAGGCATCCTGACGACGCGCGCCTCGGACGCCTACAACGTATTCAACACTTGGGGACCGCGCCTGAACTTGCTGCACGGCGTCAATGACCCGCGCTGGCTGACGGCATTCTTCCTCGTCTTCCTCTTTGCGGCGCTCGGCCTAATGCTGGGACTGTGGACGCGCCTGTCTGCTCTGGCCGTGTTCGTGGCCCTGAATTCCTTTCATAATCGCAACCACGTTATTACCAATGGCGGGGACGTGGTCATGATGGTCATGGCTGCCTATCTTGTCCTCGCTCCTGCTGGCGCCGCCTGCTCCCTGGACCGCCTCCGCCGCATCTTCCAGGGGCGGGCTGAAGATCAGCCGCTGCGCGTCAATCACTGGGTGCAAAGGCTCATGCAGGTACAGGTCTCGCTGGTTTACCTGAGTACGGGGCTGGGCAAATTGACCGGCCCGGACTGGCAGCACGGCGTGGCCCTTTATTACCCGCTGCATCTGCCCGAGTATGCCCGGTTCCCGGTTCCTTTTATCGACGGCAATCACTTATGGCTGGTCAACCTTCTTACCTACGGCGCTCTTCTGATTGAACTGGCGCTCGGCATTTTGGTGTGGGTCCCACGACTGCGGCTGCCCGTTTTGGCGGCGGGCGTTTTGCTGCACTTGGGTATCGAGTACAGTCTGAACATCCCACTGTTCTCGTTCCTGATGATTGCCTCATACCTGCTTTTCCTCACCAAAGCCGACCTATCTCGCTTCTTGGCGTGGTTGCCGTTGCACGGCT
Organism: Bryobacterales bacterium; assembly: GCA_038232555.1. Taxonomy (GTDB): domain Bacteria; phylum Acidobacteriota; class Terriglobia; order Bryobacterales; family Bryobacteraceae; genus JBBSHP01. The sequence continues at coordinate 3,550 of JBBSHP010000325.1, read as the reverse complement.
CCCGACTACGCTTGGTCTACGATGGGCAGTGCGGCTTCTGCCGCTCCTCCCTGCTTGTTGTTCGCTTCCTTGACGCCTTCGACCTAGTCACGTTTCTGGATGGCCATGACCCGGAACAGTTGCGGGTCGCTCAAGGCGTGCGTTTCCAGAATGCCGAACAGACGGCCATTGCTGTGGACGCTCGTGGGCGTCAGTTTGCAGGTTTCTTCGCCTTCCGAGTGCTTCTCTGGCGACTCCCGGCACTCTGGTTCCTTGCGCCGCTTATGTATCTGCCGGGCGCAGCATTCTTAGGCCAGCGAGCCTACGGCTGGGTGGCGCGCAACCGCTCCCGCCTGCCGGTGGCCCCGCGCTATCGGTATGCTGCAGGCTTTCTTTCAGAGCAAGCCCAGATACAGCCGCAGGAGGAGCAGGAGCTCACACATATCTAACGTTCAACTGAAGGCCGGATGACGGGGAAAGATGAGAGATATTTACGCGAATGGAATCGGCACATCTGCTGATTGCCTGTCTGCTGCCATTCGGCAGAAAAGTTGCAAATCGAGCGGCTGAGAAGCAGAGCAACATGGAGGCCGTATCGAGTGAAATTGTAAGAGGGTGAAGATACATAATGGACGCCTACCAAGCCAAGGGCAAACAGAAGCGGGAGATGAAGGAGGCGATGGCAGTGAAGAACGACAATCTTGCCACAACTGATCAGCGCGACATCCGCGATATCAAGATGCTCAGAATCGGCGCCGTTGGCAGCAAAAAGCAGTGATATTGTGACTGACAGGTTGCTGAATGGCAAGCGCGAAAGAGCCCGATCCCCCTTTCGGGGTCGTTTGGGAACCTGGCTGCTATTAATAGCTGTCGGCATAGCCTATGCCGCCTTAGCCGGAAACTTGGCCCGGTTCCATGCATTCTGGAGCCCGGATGTCGGAGCGCGATTCGCCATGCTGCATGATGGGCTACAGTACGGCAATTTCCTATTCCTACACTATCCATTCGCTGGCCTCGACCCAACCGGCGAAATTCACCCGCTGAAGGGCTACGTCACCCGACTGCCGGGCGGGTTCTGCACAATCTATCCACCGTTATTTCCACTGCTGTCTGCCGCGCCGTATCGTGTTCTGGGTTTTGGCGGCCTGATGGTTCTTCCGGTTCTGAGCGGCATAGGAACTATAGCGATAACATACTGGACCGCATGGCGTATGGGGCTGCGATTCCGGCGCGCGCTGTTGCTGATACTGGCGGGGGCTACGCCGCTGGTGCTGTATGCGGTCGTGTTCTGGGATCACGCTACACTGATGCTGATGACGGCGGCAGCAGGCGCGCTGCTGTGGGAGGCTGTGCGGACGGGAAAGATGCGCTCGGCCATCTTCGCAGGCGCAACTCTGGGCATCGGCACATGGCTCCGTGAGCTGGACATCGCGTTGGCATTGGCACTGCTCCTGACCGTTGGCCCTCTACTGCACGCAGGGAGCAGGTGGCGGATCGCATTGGGGCTAGGGCTTGGATTTCTGCCCGGTCTGCTCGGCTGGCTATGCTTCAACTGCATCGTCTACGGAGTTTGGTCCGGTCCCCACTTCATGTTGCATAGCGACTTGGGCACTTTAGAACATGTGCGAGCGCTACTCAATGTCCGCATTATTGCGGAGCATGTGACGATGCAGTTGGCAGGCACGAATACGCCGGATTTGCTGGACAAGGCACTATTATTGCTGCTGATTGGAGCATTATCCACAGTGCCGGGGCAAATGATTCGCCCATTCTTGTATCTGACGACAGCTGCGCTTGCTGGCCTACTCATCTGGCGAGCGGATTGGGCGCATGGGTTGTTTCAGGCGACGCCCATCTTTATTCTGGCGTTAGGGCGTGGACGGAGCCTTCAGCAAGGGCGAAGGGCAATGTTTGTTGCATGGATGCGTCGCGCCTGTATCGCCTTTGCAGTGATTGATTTTATCAATCCAATCAAGCCGGAGATGGATTGGGGCAGCCGCTACCTGCTGACGCTCTTGCCGTTGCTTATCTTGCTGGCATTGTGGAATTGGGAGACAGCGTGGCGTGTAACAAAGCGCCGCTGGCTGTGGGCGCTGGGGGGGCGTGGGCCATTGACGGCTGGCGTGATGGCGTTGCTCATCGTGAGCCTGTTTTCGCAGTGGCGCGGCTATCAGGCTATTGAGAGCGACTTGCGCTACTCGCGGGCCGTAATCTTGTGCCTACACGCGATTCCCTCGCCCGTAGTCGTCACGGATCAATGGTGGATAGGCCCGGAAACGGCAACGGAGCATTCGCCGCCGCAGTTCCTTGTCAATGCGGACGAACCAAGCCATCAAGTCTTCTTTGCCATGCTGCGACAGTTGAAGGTACGTGATTTCACATACGTTGGAACATTTAGCGGACTGGAACTGCTTAAGTGGGCCGCACAGCATGAGGCTGAACCGTTCCAAGTGACTGAGGAGCGTAATGCAGTCGGGTTTTATCAAATTCGCTTCCGGCGAGTTGGCAAGTGAATCGTTGACGTGGAGAACATCAAAGTTAGGGCCCCGGAGCATTTCGTGCCAGTTGATTTTGTTCAAGCGGCGCAAGCCAAAAAGACAGACCAAGCCCCTCAATAACGTTTCCCCTCTCTGTTAATTTCTGAATAATGTGGCGTGGTTTTTGGGGATTATTTGGAGTATCCGGGTTCTGGCTTATGATTGTTCTTCCAAGATGTTCTTGCCTTGAGTATATCGGTATGATCTTCCCTCGGTTTGGTTTACAGGCAGATAGGCCCTCTGGCCTTAGGCCCTTACGCAGCCAAGTGTGTCTGGTGCTGCTCTTCAAAAGTTTCGTGCTCGAATCGCCTTTCGAATTGCAGAGGCGTTTGGTAGTTCAGCGTCGAGTGACGCCGGGCGCGGTTGTAAAAGCCTTCGATGAACTCGAAGATTTCGCCGCGGGCCTGCGTCCGTGTTCGGTAGTTGGCGTGATGGGTCAGTTCTCCTTTGAGTGTGTGAAAGAAACTCTCGGCGGGCGCATTGTCCCAGCAGTTGCCCTTGCGGCTCATACTGCACACGAACGCATTGCGCTTCAGGTGTCTCTGGTAGAGGTCGCTGGCATACTGGCTGCCCTGGTCCGAATGCACTAGAAGGCCCGCCCCAGGCCGACGTTGCCCTACCGCCATCGAAAGAGCCGAGCTGACCAGTTCCGCGCTCATACGCTCGGACATCGCCCATCCTACGATGCGGCGTGAGAACAGGTCCAGGTACACGCACAGGTACAGCCAGCCCTCCCGCGTGGGCACGTACGTGATGTCTGTGACCCACGCCTGATTGGGTGCGCCCACTCTGAACTGACGGTTCAGCAGGTTCGGGGCCACCGGCAGGCTATGACTGGAGTCCGTTGTGGCCCGAAAGCGGCGCACAGTTTTGGCCCGTATCCCGTGGACGCGCATCAGCCGTGCGACCCGCTTGCAGCTGCAGGGAATGCCCGCCTCGCGCAATTGCCAATGGATGCGCGGACTGCCGTAAGTGCGGCGGCTCTTTTGGTGAACCGAGCGAATCTGTTCAAGAAGGGCCGCATTGCTGCGCTG
>JBBSHP010000324.1:0-5831 GCA_038232555.1 Bryobacterales bacterium | reverse complement strand
TCCGTTGCCGATCGCCCGGTCGTACAGACCGTAAAAAGTGGTCTGGCGCGGGGCCACCGTGCCGTTCATGGGATAACCTTTCACCGTGCCGTAGGCCAGGCGCAGTGTGAAAGTTGCGTCAGGGTAGGTGGATTTGCCGTACGCGAGAAAACGCGCCCGGCCGATTTGCTCCCCAGCCTTCGCAATTACGCTGGAAACGTTGTCTTCGAACCACTTGATCTGTTCCCGTCCAAGTGGGTCCAGCTTGCGGGCGAGGACGATCATGGGATCAGCGGAGGCGGCCACTGCGGATTCCCCTCCAGCGATCAGTTGCTTGCGGAGATTCGCGTCCGCCAGCTTGGTCCCCTGGATGAGAGCCTGCGCGGCCTGGGCGGATGTGCGAGCATCGAGAGCGGTCTTCAGATAAGGATCTTCCGGGCCGAGGTGCTGGAGAGCACGATCAAAGCTGCCCTGAAGACGAACTTGCTCCAACTCAGGGTAAACAGGAACCGGAGCGAACAAACGAAATCGAAGCGATTCAAGCTGCGCCTCATGGAAGCCGGGAAGGCGAACACCGTCCGGCTTCTTGACTTCCGCGACGTACCGGACAATCCGCAAAGCCATTTGATACAGCGAAGAATCAAAGTCCCGGAAGAGCTGCTGGTCCACTCGGGAACGAGCTTTGGCTTCGGCCGGGGCAACAGCATCCCAGGCTCCGCCGTACTGTTTCGACCAGTCGGGATTGGCACGGACCAGAGCCTTGAACTCTTCCTCATCCTTCTGCTTCTTCGCCATGACGTTCCTGTCTAAGAGACCCTGCTGCTCACCGCTGATCGCTTTGACGCTGTTCTGCATACCGAAGATCATGGATCCCGCTTGACGAGCCTGCTCGGGGCCGCGACTGGAATAGGCCTGTAAGAGCCGGATGCGGTCTTGCAGCGTCGCGATGACCTTGGGAGACAGGTCGTCACGATCGGCGGAAAGCTGGGCCACTGTCGCGAGTCGTTGGGTGGTGCCGGGATTTCCGGAAAGAAAAACCAGCTCGCCATCCGCGGCACCTTTCGCGTTCCACTTCAAATACTGGTTGTGGTCGAGCGGCTTGCCATTTTCGTAAACACGGTAGATCGCCATATCGAGGTCGTAGCGCGGATAGGTGAAGTTATCGGCGTCGCCTCCAAAGAACGCGATCTGCTGCTCCGGCGCGAAGACCAGCCGCACATCCGTGTACTTCTTATAGCGGTAAAGCCAATACTCGCCGCCCTGGTAAAGCGAGATGACATCGGAACGCAAGCCGGTGGCCTTGAGACTCTCGCGTTCGATTTCAGCGGTAGTGGCGCGGCGCGCCGCGAAAGATTCCTGATCGGACTGGCCGGGTTTAAGTGCGGCCTGAATCCGTTTGGTCACGTCCTCCAGGAAATGAGAACATCCACCTCAAGATTCGGAGACTTGCGCTCATCCACCCGTGAAGCCGCGTAAAATCCGTCCTGGACGTAATCTTTCTGAGCGGTGGAGAGATTCTGAAGCTGAGCGCGGGCTACGTGGTGATTGGTCAACAGAAGTCCGTGCGCGCTTATGAAAGAACCCGAACCGCCATCGCTCAGGCGAACACTGGAGAGACGGATGTGATCCAGCCACTCGTGGCTAGGAGTAAAGTTATATTTCTCTTGAAGACGCTTCAGAGGCGGATTGTCGAACGTCCACATTCCCTCGTCCGCAAAAGCGCTCCCAACTAACATGAAAGCGAAGAAACCAACACGGAAAAACGGAGTCATGTGAAGTAAGTCACCTCTGACGTTTTTATTGTAATAGAGACCTGATCCTAGCTGGCACGCGCAGTTATGCCTGTGTCAATGCCATCGAGTCTCAAGACGAATCGGGAAAAACGTGAGAGCCTGCAGTGTCAGCCGCCAATTCCCCCTCCTCTATTTATTGCCGATAGCAAGCATAACGGCGACGGCCAATGTTGCTGCCGGCGTCGATTTAAACTGCATTTGCATGGGCCTCTCGACCACATAGGAAGTCTGATTCTTAACGCTGCTGAATCACGGGTCTGGGCGGCTTGCTCTACGCTGGGTGGTCAGCAAGTCCCGTCCGAGCGTACCGATGTAGCTCGCCCTCGCAGAGAAATTCGTCCCGATGTGTCTTCGTAACGTCGCAACACTTACGACTTAACGCGATTTCCTCATGGCTCGATTTGGAAAAAGGTGCGCTCGTCCCGCGCCGCCTGACCCTGCTTAACGACAGCGCGGACTTCATACTGGCCCGGCTTCATGAAGTCAACCGGGGAGGATGCAATGTATGGAATGCGACCGTCAGCTCCTGCCGCGGGCAAGTCAGGATTGGCTTGACCCACTAGCTTGCCTTCCTGATAGAACTGGATGAAGAGCTGAGGTTTCCCGGTATCCGTCGGATTTGGATAAATAACGAAATAGATCGAGACTACCGCGCCTTTCGCGGCAGTAACGGAATTCATCAGTGTCGGAATCACTCTACCGGTCTGGAAGATGAATGGATCCTTGGGAGTCTCGGATTTCCCTTGTGGATCGAAGCGGCGCACCAGCGTCAGGTTGCTGATGTTCAAGCCCGGGGCAGACTGAGGCAGAACGAACACCGCTCGCCGGGCGCTGATTTTCTCTCCTTCGCGATCCAGCACCGCGGATTCGAGAATGTAACGGCCCCAGGGCACTACGAAGTCCTGGGTGTAGATGAATCTGCCGGCGTCCTGAAAAGCGGCCTTTTTATCGAGCGGACCTTGCAGCGGCAGATCCCGGCTGAACTTCTGAACGATATCGCCGTCGGGAGTCTTGAGCAGCGCCATTAAAGAAAAGTGGGTGCGATATAGTTGGTGTTCCTTGTCGTCGGAGAACGTGATCTCCTTGAGAGGGACTTCAATGATGAGCGCACACCTCGTGCCCCCCGGCTGCGGATCAAATCGCAGCACGGCCGAATGAAAGGCAAAACCACGAGGGAGCGGCGCTTTGCTCAAGGCCGCCAATAAGGGCACCTCGTAGGGAAGCATGCTCGGCCCGGCGTTGGGCGGCAGCGCGAAATAACCGGCGCGGGTTTGCAGGCGCACGTCGGAGCGATCCAGCTTTACCGAGATCCTGCGAAAGCGCCCGTCATATTGCTTGATATCAGGTTCGTAGGCGATCTCGTAATACGAATCCAGGTCCTCGGTCATGCGCCGGAGAGGATTGCGCAAATCGTTACTGTTCGAGATGAACAGACCACCGGTCCCTTCCGAGAGTTCCGCTAAGGCGTTCTGGACATTGAGACGCGTGCTTTGTTGGGCGCTGTCAAGAGACTTGATCTCATCCACGCTCACTCCGCCGGATGTTGCGGTCACCTGCTGCCGGCTCAATTTAGCGGCATCGTCCAAGGCAGAACTTGCGGCCGAGTTCTGGCGTGAAGTGAGCAGGCCTCTCGCATCCACAGCATAGACACTGACGTTGGCCCGATTCGCGGCGCTCTTTACGGACTGCCAAGCCTCATCGAGGTGAACAGGTATCACGATGCCTTCCGAGAAGTACAGGACCGCTTTACGACCGGGCAGCCGGTATTGCTCCCTGACCAGCGCGCGCAACGAAAAAATCGAGGACCGCCCCTGCTGCTCGATTGACATGCTCTCATCGAACTTAAGCATGTTTACCAACATCTGGGCCATCAGCTTCTCGGCCGGGCTGTCGCTTTGCGATGCACCGATCAGAGTGTTTTGCAGGTGCCGTTGAATAGCTTCCGAACGCGCCGCGAATGTCGTGTAAGCGCCGCCGGTGGCCGTGCCGATGGCTTTGCGCAGGAGAGCCCGGTCATTCGTAAACTGCTGCAGAGCATTCAAGCGCTGATTGATAGTGAAAACCGCGAAGTAGACGTTCTGTTCGGGTTCCCGTTTGATCAAGTCCAGCGCGGCTTGCCCCGCGAGCACCCGCGATTCCTGCCCCAGCGTGTCGAAAACGAGAGATACCAACCGGATCTGGCGCAGAGGATCGAGTTGCGCCGGATCGGCTCCAGGGGTCCTGGCGCCCCCGCCCCGGTCCACCAGCCGAAAGCTCCTGATCGCCACAGCGGCGCCATCGTCCGTGATCTGAAAGTCCTTCTGTTCGAGGTCGCGCGCGGGCCGGCCTTTTTTGTCCCGCGCTACTACGTCGAGCACTACCTCATTTGTGGTTGTGCTGACAACGGGCTTGGATCCCGATTGAGTAGCCGTGCCTGGCTGGGCGCATAAGTTGCAAGCCAGCACTGATAGAAGCATCCCCGCTAGCCTGCCTTTAGTTTGGATAGGGTTCATTTGCTCTCACAATCCGGATTTGGTGGTCGGTGAATTTGTTATGTGCGCCCGGGAGATCGTATTTTGGCATGTGACAAGTCACGCAATTGCTTTTTGAGACGTGGCACAATTTTGCGCCCGCGGGTGCGTTAGCTGCGCTGTGACAGGCTATGCATTTTGCGTCGTACGCTGAGGCGCTGTGCACGGGGTCCTGATGCGGATCGTGACAAGCGGTGCAACTGATGCGGCGATCCGCGGCATCGTAACACTTGCTATTGGTAAGCCGGTATGGCTGGAATCGAACGTTGCCGATCCCTTGCGGGCCGTTGGCGGCAATCTGGGCCCATGTGCGGTGGCACGATCCGCATAGCTCTGAGATCTCTTCCGTGCCGGCGGTCGAGAGCTTTCGCATACGCGCCGCATTCACATCGCCGGTTTTAAGAGCCCGGACGTGCCGATCCGCTGAACCGTGGCAGGTGTCGCAGTGGACACCGGGTACCAGGGACTGAACGTCAAGCTTACGATCGTGAACAGCGCCGGACGCGTGACATCCAAAGCATTCCACTGCGTCCTTACTGCTCATCGCGCGGCCGGCTGCCTGGCTGATATCCTTCGGGGCATTATTGCGAGCTCCCATCGTGAGGTCCAGGGTTCCAATCGCTTTATAGAAGCTGACGCGGCTCTCATACCAGATGCCCTCACGTTGGAAAACGTAAGTCTGTCCGGCGGCGCCCAGACCGAATGCCCAGGCAATCGGTACAGATAGAGTCTGAGTGCCGTCGGTCACGGAGTATATACTTCGCGTGTTTTCCCGCGTAATGGTGTAATTGTATCTGCCATCCGCAAAGGTGAGCTTGGGATTCGCGATCAGAATTTCGCAATCTTCTACCCGTTCGAGTGCATGGCCCATCGCAGAGCGAGGCTGTGCCTGGGCCTGGTCACGATGACAGCGTACGCAACTCTCGGTAGCAACGGATTCCGCTTGAGCCAACCAGACGCTTAAGAAGAATACCAGAGCACAGAAGAATCTCATTTTTCGCCCGATTCTTCAGACCGTTTCTTCAGGTTCAGGAACTCTTGACGTTGCTTCGCCGCATCCGCTTGCCGTCCTGCCTTCGCATAGGCGGACGCCAGAGCGATGCGAGTTTGCGGGCTGTCCGGGGCCAGCCTGACGGATGTCTCGAGTTCCTGGATACCGCTGTCCACCTTGCCCGTGGCCACCAGCAGCTTACCCAAAGCCGCGTGGGCCGCGAAGGATTTCGGAGCCACGTCGACCGCCTGCTCAGCCTGTTTTAATCCGCTCTCCGGCTCACCACGCTTTTCATACTCGAGCGCTGACGCGACCAGGGCGGGCAAGTGCCGGGAATCAATCTCGAGCTCTTTGTTGAACTCCTGTAAAGCCTGGTCGGAACTGCTCAAGAGCAGGAAGCTGGCGTACAGGTAATGAACATTGGGGGTGTTAGGATAATCGGCCACCAACTGCTCAAAAAGCTTCTGGGCCTCAACAGCCCGGCGTTCACCCCCGGTGAGAACGATCTCGGTGTCGGTCATCGCGACGGAAAGCGGCGCGGAGCCGCCGGGCGAGCCG
>JBBSHP010000323.1:0-5841 GCA_038232555.1 Bryobacterales bacterium | reverse complement strand
TGGGATTTGGCGATTCCCAATTTACAGCGCTCGATATGGCTGAACCCGAACTATAGTGGGCCTTATGTCCTGCTTGGAAAGTCGTATTGGAAACGCGGCGAACTGGCGAATGCGGAAGGAATCCTACGTCGCGCACTCGTGCTGGATCCTAAAAACGCTTCCGCACACTATATGCTCGGTCAGACCCTGGTTCAGGCCGGCCGGGCGCAGGAAGGCAAGCAGATGCTCGAAAAATACCAGGAGCTGCAGCGAAACTAAGCGCGGCTGCCGCTACCCTCTCTCACCGTCAGGATTTGGTTCGCCGGAACGGCACTGAGCTTGTCCACCACCCCGCTGGGCCAATGTATCTCGATGTCCGCTTTCTCTGCCTTGCCCAGGCCGAAATGGATGCGCAGGTCGTTTTGTGAGATGTAGCTGCCTCCGCTGCGCACTTCATCCATCTGGCGGTGATCGCCTGCGCTGGTGCAGAGAACGCGCGCGCCGATTGCGGATCGATTCGATTTCACCCCGACCGCTTTCACTTTAAGCCAGTTGTTCTTCAGGCCGCTGTCGCAGCGCAGCAACTGCGGAAAATCGTTTACGCAGTTCACCAGGATATCGACATCGCCGTCGTTATCAAAATCGCCGAAAGCGCAACCACGTCCCGGAACCTTCTCAAGAATTCCAGAACCGGCATCCATCGTGACATCCACAAACTTACGGTTGCCGAGATTCCGGTACAGGACCTTGCGCTCCCGGTATCCGGCTTCCGCATCCGATTCACCCACCTCCGGATATACGTGACCGTTCGTAATCAGAATGTCGGACCATCCGTCGTTGTCGAAATCGAGGAAGCCCACACCCCACCCCAGAAAGCGAGTTACTTTGCCGATACCCGCCTGGAAGGTCTGATCGTCGAAGACCATTTTGCCCATATTTCGATACAGGCTGGCAGTGTCGCCGGCAAAATTTGTTTTCACCAGGTCCAGATTTCCGTCGCAGTCGTAATCTGCCGCTGAAACACCCATCCCAGCTTGCGGTTTCCCATCCGGACTATACGCGACGCCGGCTTCGATTGCTACGTCGGTGAAGGTGCCGTCGTGGTTGTTCTTGTACAGCGCTGACGAGGTGGAGTCGTTAGCAACGTAGATGTCCGGCCATCCATCATTGTCGAAATCAGCCACCAGCACCCCCAGGCCATAAGTGCCTGACGTTTTCAGAATTCCCGATTTTTCAGAGACGTCCGTGAAGGTGCCGTCGGCGTTGTTGTGGAACAGGATGTTCTTGCCACCCTGCAGTCCGGGAGGACCACACGCCACCATCAGTCCGTGATACAGGCATGGGCCGGATTCGGGAAGCGGTGCGGTCTTAGGATCGAAGTCAATGTAGTTCGCGACAAAGAGATCCAACTGCCCGTCACGATCGTAATCGAGAAACGCGCAGCCGGTGTTCCAGCGCTGGAACTTGGTCCCCGTGTTAGTACTGACGCCGGCTTTGGCTGCGCGGTCGGTGAAGGTGCCGTCACCATTGTTGTGATACAACGCGCAGTCGCCCCAGTACGTTACAAAAAGATCGTCGTGGCCGTCATTATCGTAGTCGCCTACGCACACTCCCTGGCCCCAGCCGGTTCGCAACAATCCGGCTTTCGCTGTGACGTCCGTGAAGGTGCCATCGCGATTATTTTTATACAGGCGATTGGTGGGCTCGGCTCCTTTGGCGTACTTCGCTTCGAAGCGAGTGCCGTTCACCAGGAAGATGTCCAGCCAGCCGTCGTTGTCGTAGTCGAAGAACGCCGCCCCGCAGCCCGTGGTTTCAAGTAAGAATTTATTCTTGTTCTCACTGCCGAAGACGGTTTTCGCCCGCAGACCGGCTTCACGGGCGACGTTGATAAACTGAACCCCGAGCGGCAGGCCTTGTACCAGTTGAGCGAAGGAAAACACGCTGAGTGTGCGGCACACGGAGTCGACGAAACCCCGGCGGGTCAGTCCCTTCATCATTGCCCGGCGAGCTTACTGCGCGCGTGCTCTAAGTTTTGACGAAGCGAGGGATCGCGCGGATTCAGTCGTACTGCCTGTTCGAATTGCGCCACCGCCGGCTCGATCTCGCCTTTCCTGGCGAACATGACACCCAGGTCATTATGAATGCCTGCGTCGTCAGGAAGAATCTGGATCAGTTCCCGGAAATTACGAATCGCCTCGTCGAGCTTGCCTTGGGAGTACAGGGCGTTTCCAAATTGATGCAAGGCTTCAGCGAGGTGATCGCGAGCCGCGGCATCGCCGGGCTTCGCTTGCAGCACAGCGCGAAAATGGAGGGCCGCGTCGTCAGCTCTATTCTGGAGCAAGCGCAGCGTCCCGAGGTTGTAGTGCGCATCGACGTAATCCGGCCGGAGCGCGAGCGCCCGCTCCAGGTACACCGCCCCTGCGTCCGCTTTTCCTTGGGCCTGCAGTGAAGCGCCCAGGCTGTTCAGGACAGTGACGTTATGGGGCTTCGCCGCGAGCGCCGCGCGGAATTGCGATTCGGCCTCCTGAGGCTGGTCCCGAAGTTGCAGCAGAGCCCCCAGGTTGTAGTGCGCAGAGAAGTCGGCCGGGTACTTTTCGAGGGTGTGCCGCACCAGAGCCTCTTGCAAAACCATTCGCGAATCCTCTTTCCCGGGAGGAACCACCTGGAGCCAAAGGTGGCTCATCTCATCCGTGGAAAGATTCCCGCCCACTACGCGCTTGGGAGGACGATTCGGATTCGCCACGTTGTCGACCGAGTTGTCGTAGGTATAGCGCATGCTCACGACCGAGCCTTTTGGAAGCGAGACGGGCTTTTCATAACGATAGACGGCCTGCCAATTGAGGTCCCAGTGCCGGATATGGATCAGCGTCTTCTTTTCGCCGCTCGGCAGCGTTGCTGTAACCAACATGTCCTTCCCCAGGTAATGAGCATGCGGATAGATCCCGAGCACATCGACATCCACTGGCAAGGTTAGCTGGTCACTAACTACAAAATCTTTCTGCCCAGCCGGTATGTCCAGAGCGCCATCATGCTCCAGTTGCAGCAGCATGGGAAATCGCGCCGGCGGTTTATCCGCGAAATACAGACCCACTGTCGCGGTGACGGGCTCGGGCTTACCGGATGGCTGCAGATGCATGTTGAGCACCAGATCGGTGTCCTGATCCAAGCGCCAGCTCATGCCGTCTGCTTCAACGAACGGCACAGTACCCGGTTTCCAGAACAGGAAGTAACCGTCGGGATCGAAGACATTGGACTCAATGTTGATGTCCATCCCAGCGAAGCCAGGCTGCCCGTCCTTTCCTTCCAAAAGACGTGACGATTGGGTGCGATCAATCAGCAGATTGGCGTGGTGCACCACCCGTTTGTTGCCTGGACGGATCTCCACTGCCTTGACGTACCGGCTTGCAGGGATGCTAACCGGGAGCACGAAGTTGCGAAACACATCGGCACCGGTAGGAGCCAGAGTATACGGGCGCGGCAGTTTGACGATCAAGTCCGGCTCACCCAATTGCCAGCCTTCCGTGAATTTGGGAAGGGATGGCAAATCGGCAGCATTGCCTTCTGGTGCTCCTTGGGCTGCCCAGGCTTGCACAATTTGGATTTCGGCTTCGGTTAACCGCCGCTCGCCCTCGAATTTTGGACCAGGGTCCGGCAGCCATGGGGGCATGAACCCGCTTCGGGTCACGGTTGCTATCTGTCTCGCGTGCGTCTTTGCATCTGCATACGTGAGCAGGTTGAATGGCGCCGATTCTCCCGGACGATGACACGGCGCGCACCGGCTGAACATCAGAGGCGCGATATGTTTATTGAATGTTATCGGCTTTGCAGGCGCAGCAGGCAGGTCTGAAATAGCACAGCCAATGGCGGGTCCAGCGGCTTTTGAAGCTGGTTTCCCGTCCAGAGCGGCCGCAATCGCGTCTTCGAGATCGTGAGTTGTGGGTGCGGTTCGAGCCTTGCCGAAGCTCACATAACGGTCGTCGATTCGGCCATGGTAGATCACATGTTGGTCAGATGTGAAAACCGCAGCTTCCGGTGTTGTCCGTACGCTTGCACGTTTCACCCATTGATGCGTCGGATCAAGTAAAACCGTGCCGGGTAGGCCAAATTCTTTTACGTGCTTGCGAGCGCTTTCCTCAGTTTCGCCGGGGTCCGGATAAACCATCCAAAACGAAACATCCCGGGAGTTAAATTCGCGGTTGAGCCGCTGCAGCTCCGGAGCGTACCGATTCGAGATCGGACAATCCGTACGCACAAAGATCAGGACGGTAATCAGGCTGGCGAGCAACATCTAGGGACCAAAGAAAAGGGACGAGGCGTTTGCCTCGTCCCTATCATCTTACTGAACTGAACCCGCCTTAGAAATCCAAGCGCAAGGCAAACTGCAATCTGCGCATCTGAGCCCCGGGAGCTAACCCGGTGATTTGACCGCCATTCGTGAGGTTGGTCACGTCATTGTTCGGATCACCCAGATTGGTGTGATTGAAGGCATTGTACGCCTCGGCGCGAAGCAGCATTTTCGCACGCTCAGTAACTCTGAAACTTTTGCCGAGAGCGAGATCCTGGTTGATGTAAATCGGACCATGCAGAGTGTTGAACCCATAGTTTCCGAATGTGTTGTCCGCCGGGAACAAGAACGCCGCCCCGATCCCTGGAACGAAGAACTGGTCGCGATTTCCTTTAGCTCCTTCGAACGGATCTTTCGATCCTTTATCCGGTAATCCACCCGGGCCCTCGTTGGGACGAATGTGCGATCCAGCGTTGCCAATGTTAGGGGTAAACGGCCGGCCACTGTAGAAGCTGGTAACGCCACTCAGGTTCCAGCCACCGAGTACGGCATCGACGCCCCGATTCATGTTACTGCCGTACCGGCGGCCATGGCCAAAGGGCACGTCAACGTTGGGAGCAAAGGTAGCCTGATGCCGGCTGACGGAGCCGTTGTCCTGATATCCAAGCTTCCGGTTGTAAAGGAAGGTGTACGAGTCTCCCCCATCGCCCTGGGCTTTTTGGTAGGTGTAGTTCGCAGTCATCGTGATGCCCGCTGAATAGCGCTTCTCTATGGTGACTTGTAGGGAATCATAACGATTGTTGGCGCAGTTGCAGTAAAAATCGATGCCTTGCGTCCATCCGTATTTTGCGAAATACGGTTTGCGGATATTCGAGTCGGAAACTCCGGGAATAAAGGCGGCCTGATTCACATTGAAAGATGGACCGTCACCCGCAAATACATGGCGCCCCTGATTACCGACATAACCTGCGGAAACCGAGAGATCCTTGAAAAGCTGGTGTTGGACTGTAAAGTTGTACGCCATAACCCGCGGCAGGACCACATTCAGGGGACGAGCCTTGCCGCCAACACCGTCGGGCAGTTTGAATCGTCCATTTGAGTCGGGCGTACCGAAAGCCGTGAACGCCTTGGGGCCGTCCGCGAGCGTGAAGACCCCGCTAAAATCATTGGCCCGATTGACCTGCTGATTCGCAAGGATCGGAAGGTTCTGGGTCACGTTATGTCCGAACAGCGTCCCAAAGGTACCCAACTCGTAGCTCCATCCATAGCCTGCACGGATGACCGTTTTCGGCGTGAGCTGATAAGTAACCCCCAGGCGCGGAGCTAAATTCTTGTAATTCATTTCCTGGATCCCGTGATCCGACACTCCTCCTACACCAAAAACCGCAATTTCACCGGTGCGCAGATCGAGTTGACCCCCGTTGCCCTTCTCATTAACTTTTTCGGGGAAGATCATCTCCCATCGGAGGCCATAGTTCAATTGCAACTTAGGAGTGATGCGCCAAGTGTCCTGTCCGTAAAAGAAGAAGCGCTTCTGCCGCTCGGAAGCCGTGGTGGTCGGGCTGACATAACGGCCG
>JBBSHP010000322.1:0-5842 GCA_038232555.1 Bryobacterales bacterium | reverse complement strand
TACGTCTGCCACTTCGCGCTGCGGCGCAGGCGCAGCCGCTCGATACTAGGCACTCTTCTGAGTTTTGTGGCCTTCAGGCACCGGGCGGGCCGAAGCATTCGCAGTCGGGAAGTTGTTGGCCCTGTCTGATTGCAACGTTCGCGAGAGGTATTACGACCTGAGCGTTCCGGGCTAATCCGAGTACCAGTGAAGTTGTTACGGCAGATCTATTCTTGATTCGGCGTTTCTTCTTTAACATCGAAACACAGGTTAATGGGCGAGTGCTTACCGAAAGTATTGTTAGCTTAGTCTCGATCTTTGGGGCTGCTGCCGTTGCGCTGGCGTGCGACTACCTGCGGGCGACCAACGCCCAGCTTCGGGAAGAGAAGGATAGGCTCGCTCAGGAATCGGCCAGAGTTGCGCCTCGATATATTGCAGGGTAGCAGCGATCGCTACGCCGAAGCGACCGAATTCCCACGAAAGCGCCGGCTGACATACCACGCCGCTTAACCATCCAACGGCCCCGCGGGCCGCTGCAGGATTTTAAGGGGGAGAATGTCGCACCTGTAAACGGCGCCGCGGAATGGAATGCACGGCAGGCTGGACCGCTAGCTGAAACGGCCTCCTTGCCAGAGCAGCCAAGATCAAGCAGGGTGGCCGGACCGGTGGAGAGATTGAATCCGAACCATATCGAAATACAGGTTCCCGCGGGAATGCACCCCGTGGCTTCGGTTGCTGAATTGATGCAGAGCCGCGACCCGTTCACAGGTCTAGTGATCTCCATTGGCGTGAGCGCGAAAGATTCACACGCAACCAGGAGTGAAGAGCTGGAACCGGCGGTAGCAGAGTTTATGGCGGGACTTTTGCGGAAGTCGGATTTCGGCTGCCGCGTGGATCCTCACGAGTTCCTGATGATCTGTCCTGGCTCGCGCGCCGCCGAGGCGCAGCGGCACTTGAGCCACGTGTCGGAAAGATTGTGGGATTACCAATTAAGAGCGCCCGGACAATCGCCGCTGGTATTCAACATGGGTGGAACGGAGGTCCTGGGTGAGAGCCTATCCGACGCAATCGCCTCAGCCAAACAGCGCATGAACCAGAGCCGACACGAGCCCAAGGCCCCGTCGCTGCGTCTCGTGAGGAACCGGAAGAAGGCGGTCTAGCGCTATTGGAGCGGAACCGAGCCGCGAGTCATTTTCTCCTGGGAGTCCTTGATCCCACTCCAGGAGCCCCCCGCGCGGGGTTGGCTCCTGGAGTAATTTTGTTATTCCCAAGTTTCCGGAGCAATCGCATCCATCCTTGCTAGTGCTTACGCCGTCGGTCCTCGGGAACTCGATGTGCAATCATGCACCGGTGTGTCAGTTGTAGGATTCGGATTGGATCGTTCTAGAATATCTCATTTACGTCAATCCGGGCAGCAACTCGGGCCGCAGCAAGCCGCTGCAACCGCCGGCTTGACAGCGCGGACGAAAGCGCTCATGAACTTGCCTTGAACCAGCGGAGCCATCGCATCGACATCAATGCCGTCCGCACTGAGAAACGCCCGCGCATCTTCGACGTTGTAGACGCGCGTCGGCTCAATATCGATCTGACCGAAGCCCGCTTTAGCAAGCTTTGCTGTGTAGTCGGAGTCCTTCAGAGCACCGGCAATACATCCCACCCACAACAGCATGTGCTTGCGCACCTGTTCCGGCACGTCCCCGCGAGTAACCACATCTGACACCGCCAGGCGGCCCCCTGGCTTCAGCACGCGAAATGCCTCCCGGAGCACCCGGTCTTTATCGGCTGAGAGGTTGATCACGCAGTTCGAGATAACCACATCCACCGAATTATCCGGAAGCGGAATGTTCTCGATTTCGCCCTTCAGGAACTCAACGTTGCCGATGCCGGATTTCCTCTGAGTCTCCCGCGCGAGCGCCAGCATCTCATCGGTCATGTCCAGGCCATACGCCTTCCCGCCAGGACCCACGCGCTTAGCAGACAGCAGGACGTCGATCCCGCCGCCCGAGCCAAGATCCAAGACCGTCTCGCCGGGCGCAAGCTGGGCCAGTGCAGTCGGGTTGCCACAGCCCAGCGAAGCAAGCACCGCTTCCGCCGGGAGACCATCCTTCTGCATTTCGTCATACAGGTTCGAAGTAATCGGGTCCCCATTGGCGTCGCAGGCGGCGTCTGCCCCGCAGCAGGAACTGCCGCCGCTGGCGACCCGCAGCGCAGCCTGGCCGTATTTCTCTTTGACAACATCTTTGATATCCGTAGTGCGCATGGGTTCTCCTATTTGCAGCAAGTAACGTTGCGTGGTTCCACAGCTTTGTTTCGGGTGCAGCACTCTGCGTAAAGAAACCCCAGCAGCGCTCCCAGGGCCTGGGTATTTGCCGAGTACCAAAGGAACGTACCGTCGCGCCGCACTCGTACGAGATCCTCGCTTTTCAATTTGTCCAGGTGGTGGGACAAGGTCGAGCTTGGGATCTGCAGTTCGCTTCCGATTTCATTAACAACCAGTCCCTTCGGGTGTGCGGAGAGAAGCAGTTGCATAATGCGGAGTCGCGGTTCCGTGCCCATGGCCGATAGCATATTCGCATAGCAAGTGATCTGGTCGAAATCGTACTTCTTCTTTGCGCCGGTCATCGGGCGCCCTTGTCCCGCAGTCGTGGTACCGCCAATATATTTCGATACTATTAGAAATATAGCGCGACGTCAAGTCACGACGTCATGTGAGAATGGGTTCCGGACGACTGGTGCAGAACAAAATCTATTGGTTATTAGTTCTAGTCCCCATTACTCTGGCCGTTCGTTATACGATACCGGGTTCGCAGACGCTGATCTTCGCGCTCTCCGCGGCTTCTATGATCCCCTTGGCGCGGCTGCTCAGCGAAGCGACCGAAAATCTGGCGGAGCGTCTGGGACCGACACTGGGCGGTCTGCTCAACGTCACCTTCGGGAACGCGGGGGAACTCGTGATCGGCTTCTTCGCCCTCCAGCACGGTCTCCATCGCATCGTGAAAGCCTCCATTAGCGGCTCCATTCTAGTTAATCTGCTGCTGACTCTTGGGATCTCCATGCTGGCTGCCGGCGTCCGAAACAAAACGCTGAAGTACAATCCCCTGAGCGCCAGAACGCAGGCGACTATGCTTCTTCTGGCGGCCGTGTCGCTGATCTTTCCGGCGGCGTACCATTTCCTGGCGGGACCGAACTCATCACGGCGTGAGGCGGACTTGAGCTTGGAATTCGCGGTCATCCTGCTTCTGACGTACGGGCTCAGTCTGTTCTTCACGCTCCACACCCACCGGCAGTTACTTGCTGTTCACATCGAAGAAAAACCCAATCAGAGCGAGAGGTGGACAGCGACCCGGGCCTATGCGATGTTGGCTCTCAGTGCGGTCGCAATCGGCTGGATGGGGGAGGTATTGGTGGGATCCATAGAGGTTGCGTCCAAAGCTCTCGGAATGACGGACCTGTTCGTCGGAATCGTAATTCTAGCGATTGCCGGAAATGCCGCTGAATCTACGTCCGCCGTTCGCGCAGCACTCCAGGGCCGCATGGATCTGAGCGTCGGAATAGGTGCCGGGAGCAGCATCCAAATCGCTCTCTTCGTGGCGCCTTGCCTCATCCTGTTGAGCCGTTTCGTGGGCCCCGGCCCGATGGATCTGGTATTCACTCCGGCCGAAGTGCTCGCACTGGTGTTAGCGATTGCCGTGACGACGCAAATCGCCGGAGATGGCGAATCCAACTGGCTCGAAGGCGTACAACTGATTGCGGTCTACATCATGTTGGCGGTGATCTTCTTCTACCTCCCCGACGCGGCGACCTAACAGCCCACCTGCTATCATGCTTCCAATAAGGGGTTTCGATGACTCGAACACTATTTCTGTTTTTCTGCGCCTGTTTGATGGCGTTTTCTCAGGTTTCCACGTCCGAAATCACCGGAACGGTACGCGATAGCACGGGCGCAGTTGTACCCGGCGCTCAAGTAACAGCTCGCAACCAAGCCACCGGGATTACTTACCGCCAGACCACAACCAACTCGGGTCTGTACGCTTTCGCCGCTCTGCCAGCCGCCTTGTACACGATCTCAGCCGAGATGACTGGCTTCAAGACAATTAATCGTACCGGCAACCTGCTGGTAGTCGGAACTCCACTTACAGTGGAGTTGACACTCGAAGTCGGGCAGGCCGCTGAAGTCGTGAACGTGGAATCCACCGCAGTTGCTGTGCAAACTGAGAACGCCACCATTGGCAACGTGGTCAGTGAAAAGGCCATCAAGGACCTGCCGCTCAATGGGCGGAATCCACTGAGCCTCCTGGTCCTGGAGCCAGGCGTCGTCCAGCGGTCTAGTGGCGGAGCGGGTTCCGGCATTCACGTGAACGGCTCGCGCGACCGCGCCTTCAACGTGACTATCGATGGCATTGAAGCGAATGAATCCAGTGTTCCCAACCCGCTTTCCAATCTCTATCGCTTGACTCCGGACAATGTCCAGGAGTACAAGGTCACCACCAGCAATCCCACTGCGGAAGAAGGCCGAAACAGCGGTGCGAACATAAACGTGGCCACTCGGAGCGGGCAGAACGCTTTTCACGGAACACTGTTTGAATTTCTTCGCAATACCTCTCTAAACTCCAACGAGTTTTTCGCCAATGCGCTCGGAAACCCCAAGCCCATTATCAAAATGAATCAGTATGGCGCGCAGTTTAGCGGCCCCATTGTACGCAACAAAACGTTTTTCTTCTTTAGCTGGGCGGACCAGAAGATCAATTTCAATCAGCCCATCGACCAGACCTTTGGATTTCCCACCATCTACACTCCCTCCGCGCGCGCCGGCATCTACCGTTACTTCGTGGCGGACCCCAAGAACCCCCTCGTACTAAACGGCCAAAAGATCACCAAGAACTCTCCGCTCCTGGTGGACGCGCGCACCGGAGCCTTGGCCCCGGGCGTCAGAAACTGCGCCGGATCGGCCGACCTCAACTGCGTGGCAAGCTACAATTTCGCAGGGAACGACCCCAAAGGTATCGGCGTAGATCCCACCATTGGCAAGCTTTTCGCGAGCTATCCTCTGCCGAATAACTACAGCTCCGCGGGCGATGGACTGAATACCGCAACTTATGCCTGGAACCCGCCTACGCAGATCCGTGGACCGAATTACATGGCCCGTGTCGATCACAGTTTCAACGAGAACAACAACCTGTTCGTTCGCTGGTTACAGGGCACGTACAATACCTTGCAAGGCGATCCGCTGAATGGCAGGCCTCAGATTTTTCCGGGATTCCCGCCGGAAGGCGAGGTGTTTCGCACTACCAAGAATCTCGCCGTCAGCTACCGGCACGTTTTCTCACCCCGCATCGTGAATGAGTTTACGGCCGGCTTCTCGCGTTTCCTGTTCCTGTTTACACAAGGTGAAGCGAATCCGGCTTATCCGAACGCGCCGCCTTATTCTTTCGCGATTGGCACTAGAGGATCGCCATACATCAACACGCCGCGGACATTCCGGGCCGTTACAACCCCGCAGCTCATCGACAACCTGAGTATTATCAGGGGCTCTCACATTTTTCGGATGGGCTTCAACACACGGCTCTATGAGCACAATGATCAGCGCGGCCAGCCTGGCGGAATCAATGTCACACCAACCTTGATATTTGACCCGGGGGTCCGCCCTCCCGTTGGATTCGCAACACCTGCGCTCGCCAACTCGACAACGGGTGGGATCGCCAGCACCGATAACACTCGCTTGCTAGGCACGATTAACGACATCCTGGGCATTCCCGCGCGGCTTGGGCAGGTTTTTCTGGGTAACTTCAATTCCAACCAGTACCTGCCATTCCTGTCGGGCAACGCAGTCACGCTATGGGATCAAGGCGTCCGCATCAAACAG
>JBBSHP010000321.1:0-5851 GCA_038232555.1 Bryobacterales bacterium | reverse complement strand
CTGAAAGTATGGGTGGGGCTCTGCCCCCAAACCCCCGGGATTTTGCGCTTTGCGCCAGGATTCCTGGGAAGCGGGTCCGAACTGCGCGGACCCGCCGAATCCCGGCCGCTGGTCGGCGCTCGGGGTCGTCCCCGCAGAGCCCTATCCTCCGCCCAGGTTGCATCAGCATATCAAAACCGACCACCAAAAAGGTGCGCAGGCACAAATCGAACAGCAAAAACAAAGGAAAATACGCCACGGCGTATTGACTTGACTTAGCCTTCTCATGGAAGTGATGAATGTGAGCACCGCGGTCCAGACCGCGCAAAAGGAGTCCCGATTGAGGAGGCGAAGTTCGGCAATCCGGCCTCCGTGAAAGCATGGGCGGCTCCCAAAATTACTTGCGGATCTTTTTGGGCGGCGGTTCGCTGCTGGGGTTTGCCCGGTAATAGCGTCGCAGTTCTGAGAGCAACGGTTGAGCAGCTGCTGTGGGCTTAATTTTGCCAGTCAGGATGTCTGACTGCTCTACCCGGCGGCCGTAGATGGCGGCATTGTCATCATCGTCTGAACGGAGGGTTGAGCCGTTTACGGTCGCGCCGGCGAATACTCCTCGCGCACGCGAGTAGGATAGCAACCCCGAGCTGGGAATCGGCGTGGTCGCCGCGCCGGCTTCACGCCCTAACGGCCCAGCCGCAGCCATGACATCTCCACCGATCTTCACACCCATTTTCATGAGCTGCGTCACAGCATCTTCATTCATAGCCAGCATCACCAGATCCGTCTCTCCCGCACCAATCTGAAGGCCGAAGCTTCCGCCTTCGATGGGGACGGTGGACGGCGCAGACCTCCGGCCGTTTGGCAGCCGAGCCACGAAAACGCCTTTCCCGTATTGTCCGCCAACGACGAAACCAGCCCGCTTAAGCGGCGTGTTCGAGGCCGAAGTGCTCAGGTGGGCCGACGATGGTCCCGTTGACGCGAATGGCGATGCCGGCGTTCTTGGCGGGCTGCTTCTCGTCGGTGATCTTGAAGTGCAGGCGGACGGTGCCGACGTCTGGGAGGGTTTCCTCGGTCGTGAAGCTGTCGCCGCCGATGTCCGCGACGCCGAGCGGCTGCTCATTCACGAGGATGGTGAAGCCGGTTTCGCGGCCGTAGTCGAGCATCAGGAGTTGCTTGAGTCGCTCGGGGTTGGGAAAGGCGAGGTGCTGGTGCAGGCTGCTCAGCGTGATCGTCGTCCCATGATCCTTCGCTGCGCAGGGCGTGGTATCGAGCGGGAGCGGGAGCTTCTCCAGGTCGGTGGTGCTGGACAGGAGTTCTTGCTTGGGGACGGTGAGGCAGGTGGTTTGGCCGCGTGCGCTAGTTTGTACCGTCATGATTTCGGCGATGATGAGGCCGGCGAATTTGCCGATGCCTTTGCGTCCTTTGACGAGGCGGTGCAGGGTTGGTGTGCGTTCGCCTTTGCTTGCGCGTCGGTCCCGGGCGACTTTGAGGTACTCGTGGCGTAATTCGCGTTCGGTCATGCCGGTGCCGTCATCGCGGACCGTGATCGGGTCGAGGGACATGGCGTCCGGGAGGGTGATCCAGACGTTGGGTGCGTCGGCGTCCCAGGCGTTGTCCACGAGCTCTTTGATGGCATGCTCGGTGGACCGGCACGTCTCTCCCAGCAGGGTTGCGAGGCGCGGGTCGACTTGGAAATTCGCGTGGCGCGATTGCAAGCGTCGTTACTCCATCCGCTCAAGGATACCGTTGAATTGCAGGTAGTTGCATGCGCGCGCCATCTCTTTCTTGTGAGGCTTACCCTGTGCGAAGGTCCAGTTAACCAAACACGCTCCCTTGAAGGAGAGTATGAGAACTCGCCGCCAGGGGCATTGGGGTGCCGTTCTGGGCGAGTCAGGCGAGCCGAGGGGACGTCCAGAGAGAGACCATTCCCCCCAAGTCTTGGCCATTTTGGGTGGTGTCGGTTGTCCTGCCGTTAACCACGAGATCGAGAGAGTTCGAACCGGATAGGTTTGGCTCGGCAATCAGGATTCGAACTACGACCCTTTGATTAACAGCGGATGCTCAAGCTTGAATCAAATTTCGGTCCTGGGAAGAAATGAATCTTTACACTAACACTCTGGAACGAACCGATGCGCTGTTCAGTCCCACCCTGACCCAGATGGCAACGCATTCGCTCGTTGACTTCTCGCCCCGTGCCGAGCCATACATGTCCTGGACTATGTACGTTGAAACGAAATTTCTGCGGCTTGGGCGAGCGGCTGCATGGGGCGATGACCTTGATGGTTGGCGGGTGTGTTGGCTAGGTGGGTGGGATAAATACCGCATGCTGTTCGTTGTTATGGTCGAGCGGGTTACAGACGGCCGTGATGCAAAACCGCGCCGCCCTTGCTAAGGCATGGGTCCAGTCGCGTGGGTCTGCCATTCGATTCAGGTGCGCGTGGAGAGCGGCAACCTGCGTTCTCAACTTCGGTTCTCCGGGCTTGCTTTCCGTTGAACACAGAGCGTCCATGGTTGTTTGGAGGAAACGCATGGACGAGGAACTGAGACGGGAAATTGATGGACTGCGGAAGCTGAAGACCAAGGAGTTGAAGGCGCGGTACCGCGAGGTATTTGGGGAAGGGTCGCCCTCCTCCAACCATGCGCACCTGTTCCGGCGCGTGGCTTGGCGGCTGCAGGCTCGGGCCGAAGGAGACCTGAGCGAACGGGCGCGGCAACGGGCGGCACAACTGGCCGATGACGCCGATGTGCGATTGCGCGCTCCCCGCCAGTTCTGGGCGAAGCTTGAACAGGCTCAGGAGCAAGTCAGCCTACAACGCGACCGCCGCTTGCCGGCTGCTGGTTCCCTGCTCCAGCGCTCCTACCGCGGGCAAGAGATCGTGGTCAAGGTTCTCGAGGAAGGGTTCGAGTATCAGGGTCGCACCTATGAGTCCCTCAGCGCCATTGCGTCCAGAGTGACGGGTACGCGCTGGAACGGCTTTGCCTTCTTTGGACTGCTCAAGCAGGCGCGGGCATGATGGAACAGGCACGAGCTCTGCGCTGCGCCATCTATACACGCAAGTCTACCGAGGAAGGTCTGGAACAAGAGTTCAATAGTCTGCAGGCGCAGCGCGAAGCCGGTGAAGCCTGCGTCTTGAGTCAACGCGCCTCCGGCTGGACCGTCTTGCCGGAACACTATGACGACGGCGGATTCAGCGGGGCCAGCCTGGAGCGGCCCGCTTTGAAAGAGCTGCTGCAGAAGATCGAAGCGGGCGAAATCGATTGTGTCGTGGTGTACAAGGTGGATCGACTGAGCCGGTCGCTGCTGGACTTTGCGCGACTGATAGCCGTGTTCGACCGGCACGGAGTCAGCTTCGTTTCGGTGACGCAGGATTTCAACACCACGACTTCGATCGGCCGATTGACACTGAACATCTTGCTCTCCTTCGCGCAGTTTGAGCGGGAACTGATCGGGGAACGCACGCGCGACAAGCTGGGAGCGGCGCGGCGGAAAGGCAAGTGGATCGGCGGGATCCCATTGCTGGGTTATGACGTGGCTGCCAAAGGTGGACTGGTAGTGAATGCGGAGGAAGCGGCGCGGGTCCAGGAGATCTTCACGATTGCGGGGGAAGCCGGGAGTCTGGCCGAAGCTCTGCAAAGGGTGAATGAGCGGGAGTTGCGGACCAAGGAGTGGACCAGTCAAGGCGGACGGCTGCACGCAGGCCAGGAATTTCAGGCAGGAAGTTTGGGGGCGCTGCTCGGCAACGTGCAGTACAAGGGGATGATCAGCCACAAGGGGACGCTGTATGCGGGGGAACAGCCGGCTCTGATCAGCAGCGAGTGGTGGGAGCAGGTCAACGCCAAGCTGGCTCGCAAGGGGCAGAGCCAGCGTGGAATGAAACACGGGCATCAAGATGCTTTGTTGCTCAATCTGCTGCGCTGTGGGGAATGCGGCGCTCGCATGCTGCTGACCTTCACGACCAAGCAGGGCCAGCGCTATCGATACTATACTTGCGAGCGCGCCAAACGGAGAGAGTGTCAGCAGCGGCCGGTGGGGGCTGAGGATCTGGATGTTTCCGTGCTGCGGCATATGGAAACCATCCTGGGTCCGACCCACACCTTCGCTGTGCAGCAATCGATTGAGAGGATCACTTTCACGGGAGCAGGGCGGGAGGTCTCGATTGCGTTGCGGGATGGAAGTCGTTCTACCTATGCTTTGCCCGCGGTGAATCGGAGAGGTGTTCGTGGAGGGAAGCCCGAACAAGAGACCGGGCGCGTGCCGCGTATCAGCCGAATCCTGGCGCTGGTGATCAAGCTGGAGCAGAGGGTGCGGGAGGGCCATGCTCCCACCTACGCGAGCATAGCCGAGGCGGGGCGGTTGAGCCGGGCACGCCTGTCCCAGATGATGACGCTAACGAATCTTGCGCCGTCCATTCAGGAAACGGTGTTGTTGTTGCCGCGCAGGAGGTCTGGACCGGAGGTTGTCACGGAGAAGCAACTGCGCCACATCGCCCAGCAGGTCGACTGGAGCTGTCAGCGGAAGCTGTTCGACAGCGTCATAAGCCAGCAGGGCCGCAAGTAGCCGGTGCTCAGCGCTCGCCGATGGAGATCACTTTGGCCCGTGTCGGATTGAGCTTGCTGACCGTGTAGCTGATGACAAAACGTTCGCTCCCGATCGTGAAGAGGATCGGTGGACCGATTGCCTCTGAAGGGTCGGGCTCGGAGGATTTCCGGAGTTCTGGTACTTTGTTCACCACCAAACGTGGCCCACGTGAGGATATCGGTCGGTTGCTCATTCCAACACGACTATACCTCCGGCGCAGGCTATCCAGTGTGGGATGTTTGGCGAGAGCACTCTGGCTAACAGCCCATGCCCAGGATGCCCGAAACATTCTGCGCTTACCGGAGCAGTTTTCTCTTGCTAGTTCCGCCCAGCCGAGTGATCAATGTGATCACCGCATAAGGAATGCGGCACAGGAGAACACAAAGTGAGCACATTCACCATCGATAATGACAACAACATCACCGCTTATGCCGGCCCGGAACAAGTCACTCCGAACGAGGCGACAGGCCTGATCCAGTTTGCTTCCCCGGCGGCACTCGCCAAGGTATCGGCTGACTGGCCGTTGAGCCGATTGGTAGAGATCTGGAACAGCATTCCCGGCCATAGGCCGGTGAAGAAGTTCCAGGATCGTAACAAAGCGGTCGCCCGTGTATGGAGCGCCATTCAGCCCTTGGCGGGCCATTCGGAAACGGCGGCGACGCAGTCCGAGCCTGGCACGCCAGCCGCAAAGCCCGTTAAGCGGAGCGAGCCTGCCGAGAAGGCCGGCTTGGCAAAGGGAGAGCACCGTGTGCAACAGGCGCGCGAGGCGGCTGCGGATCGGCCCAATAAGAAGGCGGAGGTCATTCGACTCATGCAGCGGGCCAAAGGCGCCACGCTGGCCGAGATCATGCAGACCACCGAGTGGCAGAAACACACCGTGCGCGGCTTCGTCAGTCTGCTGGGCAGCCAGAGCGGATGGAACATCGAATCGTCCAAAAATGCTGCCGGGGAACGGACGTACAAAATCATCAAGTAGACCCCGCCAACGGCCTCGCCCAATAAGGCGGGGCCGTTCGCCTTGGCTGGGATCCTACCCCTCCTGCGCCGACGGACAGCGCTGCCCGTTATCCAGGGGATCTGTTGTGATTCGTTCCCGAGCCAATATGACTCCACCGCATTGGTCGTACTCGTCTAAA
Source organism: Bryobacterales bacterium (assembly GCA_038232555.1). Taxonomy (GTDB): domain Bacteria; phylum Acidobacteriota; class Terriglobia; order Bryobacterales; family Bryobacteraceae; genus JBBSHP01. The sequence goes on along the minus strand of JBBSHP010000321.1, from coordinate 160 downwards.
ACTATCCGTTCTCCTGGCACTAAGGCCCTGTTAGGAAATAACCTAACCAGGTGATCGCGGGTGGATTTCGTAGTTCCATTCGCCATGGAAGATATCTCGCTGGATGTTGATTTGCGCGAAGTCACGGTCAGAGATCTTGATTCCGGCCGGATAACGGTTG
>JBBSHP010000320.1:0-5892 GCA_038232555.1 Bryobacterales bacterium | reverse complement strand
GGGGCTTAAGCAGTTGGAGCAGGGTCGCAAGGACAAAAAAACGCTAGTGTTAGTGAGCGACGGAGGCGACAATATCAGCAAAGCTACTTTTAAGGATGTTGTGAAGCAGGTCGAAGAGTCAGTAGCGACGGTCTATACCATTGGCGTGTTCGATCAGGACGATCCCGACAGGAATCCCGCTGTTCTCAAGAAGTTGGCTGAGATTAGTGGAGGCCACGCATACTTCCCGGATAAACTGGAAGGGATCGTTCCCATTTGCAAAGGTATCGCCAAAGAGATCCGGACGCGTTACACCATCGGATATATCCCTACTTCGGAAGGAAAGAAAGTACGCCACATCAAAGTAGCTGCGACAGCCCCGGATCGGGGCAAGCTTATTGCACGCACCAGGACCCTATACGCATTTCCCGATGATGGACAGATGGCAGACCGCTCCAAGTAAACTGTCAGTACAGCAATGACGCTTCCCGTGCTATTGAGAGAGTCCGAAACCCAAGCCTGGAATCGACCGGCTTTGCGCTGGGCCGAGTATCTATTTCTGTTTGTCGGGCTGATCGCTCTTGACTATTACATCTGGGTGAGTCTGGATACCACCTTTTACCAGGCATATGAGAGTTGGTCGTTTGATCGGGAAGTGAAAGGGCTCCCCGCCTCGTTCCCTAAGTTCCTGGCATCTGAACTGGGGTTGAACTTCCCGGATTCTCCGACGACTCTCTCGGAAGCCCAGGCCGCTCCGGGCCCGGCAAATGTTAGTCCGACTCTACCCGGCGACACTCGCGCACCGCTACAGACAGGAAATTCAGATCGGAGGCGCCCTACCACGCCGCACAAGGCCGAGGCCGAGAACGTGATTGGACGTATCCTGGTCCCCCGCCTGCAGCTTTCGGCCATGGTCCGGGAGGGCATCGCAGACGAGACGTTGCGCAGGGCGGTCGGACACATCCCATCCACCGCTCTACCCGGACAGCTTGGGAACGTCGGCCTGGCGGGCCATCGCGATACCTTTTTCCGGAAACTGCGGGACATTCGGAAAATGGACAAAGTTGTGGTCTCCACCTTGAAGGGAAATTACGACTACCTGGTCGAATCGGTGAAGATCGTCCTTCCCCAGGACGTCAGCGTTCTGCGAACGGTACCCGGGGAGCAAGTGCTGACCCTGGTAACTTGCTTCCCGTTCAATTACGTTGGATCCGCGCCTAAGCGCTTCATTGTCCGAGCTAAACAGGTAGAGTCTTCGCCTGCTGCACAGTCAGGCCTGTAGCTGACTCAGTCGGCCGGGAGGGTCACAATGTGGAACCAGAAATGTTCAATCGACCGGATCACCGCCATGAACTCGTCCAGATCGAGCGGCTTTTTGATATAGCAATTCGCGTGAAGATTGTAAGCGTTCATCAGGTCTTGCTCCGCATTTGAGGTAGTGAGGACCATCACCGGAATACGACGCAGCCCTGGATCATTTTTGATCTCTTCAAGAACTTCCCGGCCGCTTTTGCGCGGCAGATTCAGATCGAGCAGGATGAGGTCAGGACGTGGCGCACCGACGTAAGTGCCGCACTTGTTCAAGAATGCCATTGCTTCCACACCGTCAGGAACAACATTCAAGTTGTTGATCAAACGCCCCTCTTTAAGCGCTTCCCGAGTTAGCCGAACATCACCTGGATTGTCCTCAACCAGCAAAACTTCAATCTGTCGCGCAAACGCACCCATCACTCACCCGCCCGAAGCATTTCAAGGTTGGTATGATTTTCCTGCTACCGACCCTGCACTACGTCTTTATTTCAAAATAGCGGCACCCTTTGGTGTCAAAGTAACCTAACGAACTTCGGAGCAGTCCACACGCCAAACCATAAAGGGGTCGAAATGTGAGCTACCCGATACGGCGCAGGATCTCCCCGCACACGCGCGCGGCATGAGCGCCCGGAGCGCCGTCTAAACTCGTCAGCAGAGCAAGTCGTGGAGCGGGCGCAGGAGAGAGCGCTATCGCATATCCGTCGCCCGCAGCCTTCCTGACGTGCCGGCAGGGGGCGGGCCGGTCTTGGCATACACGTCGCACCGGATCTCCCGGGCGGTTCCCAATCTCGCGCACAGGCGCATGCCTTCCAGGACTTCATGGGGTGCGCGAATGAGGAGGTCGCAGTACGCGTTTAGCAGAACTCTCGGCGGAATCTTCCAACCATCTCCTAACCCGATCCAGGTTTCAGCGCTAGCTCCAACCGGAGGCGTCAGCCCCAAATCTAAAAGTCTGGCTGCAATCAAGTCTTGAGCGATCTCGAGGAAATACGCCTTGGAGGAGTGAGCTATCGCGAGAGGGAGTTGACCGGGGAATGGGCTGCCGTGAGCGTACGCGGCTAATGGCTTGAGTAAGGAACCCATCGGGATGGCCCGTTCGGAATCAGGCCAGCGGGACGCAACGATGCGCCGGGCCGGCAAACTCATCAGCACATAGCAGAGATCGGGCCTGGGGAACTCGCGTTCCAGTAACCGCGCCGTGGAGTTGTCCGGAAGAGTGCTCGTGAGCCCATACACCAGGGCCTCGCGCCGGGTCATTGCGGCGTCCAGCGATAACTGAGTTCCTGGGTAACTACAGCACCCGTGTCATGCACGATGATGGACGCCGAATTCAGTCCTCCCAGCGCGCGCCCCAAGCTCGCGATGTTGCCGGAGAAAAACGCTGGACCGTCGGCTTTCAGGGGACTGTCGATCAGCCGGGTCATGCGAATGAAGCGCAGCAGTTCAGCAGCCGGCCGGAATCGCGCGACATAGCTTGCTCCTGGACCGGTGGGTGGCATCGACACGCGCAGAAGAATAGCGGCCAGCAGCTCTTGCCGCGTGCCCGCCACCAGGATTTTCCCGCTGGTCGCAACGTGAGCCTGAGCCAACCCCCCGGTCAAAGTGCTGGTAGCCGCCCTGACCGCGGCGCTGTTCCAATCCGAAGAGGCTAGCAAGACCACCGCGGAATCAATTCCGACGAATGTGCCATCCGCCAGCACGCGGGTCGAAGCCAAGCTCATCAGTCCCTCCAGCTTCTGCGCTTCCAGTAATCGCCGCAAGCCATCAGGGAGATCGCCGGCGAATCCTGGGTCGAGCGGGAGCTCATCGATACGCGTCTCAAGGTCGCCCTCGCTGCCCACGGTGGCATCCATGGAACCCCGCATCCGGAGCAGTCTTGGCGTTCGATGACGCCGCTGCCTGGGGTTCGAAGATTTTGGTACGAAGAAGATTAAGCGCCTGCGCCGAGGTGGGCGACGCCCAGGCTTGATAGAAGCCCGCGTTGGGGGGCGCCAGCGCGACCAGTTGGGCAACCCCCGCCTCATCCCCTGAAGCCCCTGGAGCCCCTGAAACTGGCGACTCAGCAGTTCGGAACAGAATTCGCTGTTCGTCCAGTTGGCCCCCGGCGCGCCGTACATCGGAAATCGCCGCGCTGAACTGCTTCAGCTCCGATGCATTGCGCTGAATCCAGTACGACCGCATGTAGGGACTTTCGAGCAGACGCGGCATATTCAGGATCAGCCGCAACTCGCCAGGCTGTTTCGCGGACTGAACCGTTTTGGTGTACCAGGGTTCCTGCGTCAGATTGGGCGAACTCTGACCGGAGAGCAACGCAAGAGCTCCAGCGAGCGCCTCCTCACGCGTAGCGAGCAGCAGGTAATCCTGCACGGCCGCGAATGCCGCGACTCGCTTGGAAGTACGATCGACGCGCACATAATAGTCGAGTCCGCCAGACTTGCGCGGCTGGTAAATTCCCCGCAACTTCCACAGGGCGCTTTGGGCAAATTGCGCGGTGGGCATTCGCGTGATGTAGAGGAATTTAAGGTCCCCAATATCGTACAGCGCAAGCGCAGATTCGGAACCAGCCACCCCATCCATCAAAGCCAGGTTGGGCGGGATTCCGGCCGCGGTCGCAAATTCCGTCTGCGCGTTCTGCAGTTTCAGATAGAGATTGGATCGCGAGAAGACCTCGTAGTTGGCGCTGGCCAGCCAGAGCCGCTTCTCTTGAGAACCATTCCAGTCTTTCAGCAGCGACTGAAAATCCTTTCCTTCTAAATAGAGGAGCGCTCCGCTGGCACCAACGAAGCGAGAGCACGCGGAGTTGCGACGGCTTGAGCGAAGACCCAGGCTAGCGTTCCCGCCAGCGCGGCCAGCGCGGACAGCAGGGCTGTCCTCTTCACTGAGCGCCTCCAGTCAGCCGGGGGCGCACGGCGTGATCTTGTTCCAAATTCGCTGTCACCACCGGGCGCCGCCCCTCGTTCTGTTCTTCCTGTTTCAATTGCGTCTCAAGCACTCGAATCCGGCGAATCGCGATTCCGTTTTGTGGATCGATTCGTTTGACCGAGTGATACAGCTGCTCGGCTTCCCGAAGATTACGCACGTGCTCGTTGGCTTCAGCGAGCCCCAGAATGAATGACACATCCGTGTACGGCAGCCCGGACGCAGAGGCGACAGCGGTCTGCCAGCGCTTGGCTCCCAGTGCGGCTTGCACCAGATCCAAGCGGGGCTTTTCGGGCGGGGGATTGATGGCAATGGCCTCCCGCAAAAGCCGGATCTTTACTGCGGGATCTGCGGTTGCCGACGCCGCAGCCAGGCGAGCGGTATACGCATAGGGCTCATCGGACGAGGAGGGATCCTGGACCGCACCGGCGAGCTGGGCTCTTGCTTCGAGATCCCAGGGGACGGCCTGAACGCGCTGCTTGAGAAACTCCATTGCTTCGGTGGCGTGGCCGGATTTGGCCAGCAGCGCCGCGGCGTCCTTGAGGTTTGCGAAAGGCTCGCCCGCCACCAGCGCCATTCGGCGCAGTAGTGTAAGTGCGCCGTTCGTGTCGCCTTCCTGCAACCGGATTTCAGCCAGGCCGAGGAAGGTGGCAGGACTCAGATCGTGCTGTTCCATCTGCCGCGTGTATACGAATGCGAGCACCGGTCGGGCGGCGGATTGGTTCCCGGCTTTTTGAAGGTCATTGGCGCCGTTGCGAATGAACTCCAGGTTCGCCGTTAACTCGGGATCGCTCGAATACCGGTCCAGCAAAGGTTTGACGGATCCAGCTTGGGCAGCCATTTGAATCTCCAGCGGGATGATCTCGCTGGCACGGGTCTTACGCACATGCATCGGTATGTCCGCCAGCGTGGCTTGCGCATCCTTGACCTGTTTGTGCGCTAGCGAGTAGTTGATGAAATCGATCTGCCACTTGCGAAGATCGGTCTCCGCGGCGCTCTGCGCTTCCCCTTGCGACCGGGCCAGCCGCGCCTGGGCAGATTCGATCAACGCACGGTAGAGGGTGGAACGCTGCTGCTCGGGATCCAGTCCTGATTCACTGTGCTCGCGAGGAACAGTGACGGCTCGGCTGCGGCTTTGCTCAGTGCTATCACCCACTGAATCCCGGCTGCTGGATCGGCGGTCGCCGCAAACGCACCCTGCATCAGATCGTCAGCGCGGAAGTCGCCGTTCCGGCGGATGTACGTACGCAGAATCTGATCCGCTGTGTCGCGAAATTGAGGCAACTGCCGGTACCTCCCGATATCTTCCAGCGTGGTTCGCAGGTTTGCCCAGAAACTCTCGGGCACTCGCCGCTCGTCCTGCTGCCGCGCAAAGGCATCCAGCGCGGCTTTCCATTCAGCTATCGCTTCATCGTGTTTGCCTCGTTGCCAAAGCAGTGAGGCCACTCTCGCGCGAGCGTCGGCACGCTTGTTCTCCAGTTGCAGAGCATTGCGATATTGTTCGACAGCAAGAGCGCTCTGGCCTGCCTCGCGATAGTATTCCGCTAGCAGCCCGTGGTAATAGTAAGATCACCCGTTCAAAACATGTGACGTTGGAAATGTTCTGAGCGTCTATATGACATGGCGATGGGAACCCGGCGGAAACGGGAGCGGCAGCAGGACCTGTGGATCGCGACCAGCGAT
>JBBSHP010000319.1:0-5899 GCA_038232555.1 Bryobacterales bacterium | reverse complement strand
TCTCTCCCAGCGCGCGGTACTCAGGACGATGCAAAGACCTGTGTTGACAGGTGCCGTAACGTTTCTAACTGCGTCTTCTACAAGGGTAGGATGGCACCAGGCGGCTCCCCAGGCGCCATACTATGAATTTCTGGCGGACGGAACAGTAATGCGGTATCCAGGCGTTCCTTTGGCGCGGGGCGACATGTTACTCGGATTGGCAATCACCGATCATGGTGACGTCTTTGCGAGCGTACAGGAGTATATGGGCTTACAACCCACCAGATTACATTTATATGTTCTGGATCGCGCCGCTCGCGAATGGGATAAGGTGGAGTTTCCGGCTAACCCGGAATTCAAGAACATAGAGTGGCTCATTGGCGCTCAGGGCAACACGCTGGCCTTCAGGACGAGCCAATCTGGGGTTACCCGGCTTGTGACTCTGAACTAAGAATGTTTCGAAAAGCCCTCAGCCGGTCTTCAGTTCTGGTGGCCGGCTTGCTCCTGGCACTGCTGTTCCTGTCTACTATCGTGATTGTGCGCCAAGGTCAACGCATCCTGAAGTTAGAGATGTCGCTTGAGCATTCTCCTGGAGCCAAATTACCCGCGGGTTCCGAACTTGGCCCTATCCAGGTCCGGGACATTACCGTGAAGGTGCATTCTCTTGAGTTCCGGAACACACAATCGAGAGGCACGGTTCTATACATTTTTCGACCCGAGTGCGTGTGGTGCCAACGGAATGGTCCGGATGTCGCGTTCCTGGCCTCGCATGTGACGAGTAAATACAACTTCGTTGGGTTATCCCTTGCCAAGGATGGCTTAGAAGACTTTATTCATCGTGAGGATATGAAGTTCCCCGTATACACAGGGGTGAAGGCGTCGGATTGGACCGCCTATCGGCTGGGAAGCACTCCCGAAACAATAGTACTATCGGCGGAAGGCACGGTTATTACAAGTTGGATAGGCTCATACACACGAGAACCGATTAGGTCCGAGGTCGAGCGTTTTTTTACACTGCGACTTCCGATCGCCGTACAATCTTCTCTGGTCAATTAAAAGCACACCCTTAGCTACCGCCGGGGCCGGGTCTTTGTCGTTTTCGGTCTGCGCTTTAGTGAGGGGCAGACAGCAGGCGTCGGCCCCGTCCAGCTTCAATGGATCTGCCGGAGGCGGCGGCCCGATCTAGCTTAGCTAAGCTAGGACCCACGCCAATCCGTTACGCTGGACGGGAAACTCCCGGGAGCGAGAATGTCGTTCTTTCCGTACCAGTACACGTCATAGCCGTTCTGTTTCAGGTACCGAAACAGGTTCGGCTCATCCGGTTGCAGAAAATAGTAAAGGCTCCGGTGGCCACGGACGTGAACCGGCCAGCCCGTCAGCATGCTGCAGCGCGAAGGGCCGCACACGGTGTTCTGGACATGGCACTGCTCGAATCGCACACCCTCGGAAGCCAGTCGATCGAGGTTGGGCGTGCGAACTAAAGGATGGCCATAGCATGCGATGCTCTCCGCTCGCAAAGTCTCTGGCATGTACAGCACCAGGTTCGGCTTCTTGGGCATCTGTCCTGGAGCTTCTGACCCCGCGAGCGCTGCTCCAGTTGCGCCCAGGAACGAACGTCGGCTGAGTGGAACGCTCACGTTATCGACCCAACGTCTTGCCCAAGTAGTTCACGATCACCTTCACCTCAGCGTCCGACGCTTGCGCTCCCCGCGCGACCATGTTCTGCACTACCGTGTTCCACTCAGCTGGTTTCATGCGCTGGCTCGTCACCACTTCGACCGAGTGGCAGCCGCTTCCGCAAGTCTTCTGGATGAGAGCCTTCGCTTCACCTGCCGGAAGCGCCATCGGTGTGAATGCACCGACTTTAGGCACCCCGCGCCGCACCGCAGCACCCGCTGCCACTGCCTTCGTTACGGAAGCGGGCAGGGCTTTTCTCTGGATATCGGGCAGGGCAAACGCCACCAGGCTATTGCTCGCCGTGCCACCTAGAAAACCTCCACCTCCGCCCGCCATCAAAGCCACGTACTGTCGATTATCCCGCCCCAGGTAAGTAATCGGGCTGGTGTGTCCACTGGCCTCCAGCTTCACTTCCCACAGCACCTTTCCCGTTTTGGAATCGAACGCCCGGATCTGGAGTCATTGGTTGCCGCTATGAACACGAGTCCGCCAACGGTGGCCATGCTTCCGCCCATGTTCAAGCTTCCCGTGTCGCGGACCCCAATTGCCTCCAGCTCCTCGATTCTCCCCAGCACCGATCGCCACGCGATGTCTCCCGAAGCCAAATCGACCGCGATCATCTCTCCGAATGGCGGATTCTGGCACGGAATGCGCGTTTCGCGGTTCCAAAACCGCGCGTACGGCCCATAGGCCGACGTGCGCACATACTCCGAACCACGCTTCTCCATGTGTCCCCACTGCCCCACGTTCATCACGTTAACGAACAACCGGCCAAGCGAAGGATCGATCGACACGCCACCCCAGTTTCCACCGCCGATCGTGCTGGGGAAGAACAGCGCATTCCCTTCGACAGGCAATGGAGTATAGGGCGAGCCGACAGTCAGTCGATTTGTCTCAAACAATTCATTGCAGAAACGTGCGTGATCCGGCGAGAGACGGTAGATGTCCTCCGGCCGAAACGTATTTTTCGCCAGTGCTGGCGGCTTTACCGGAAATGGTTGGGTCTTGGCTGTCACTTCGCCCGGAACCGCAGTCTGGGGCACCGGTCTTTCTTCGATTCCATAAACGGGTTCACCGGTGACTCGATCGAACACAAACAGCAAACCCATCTTGGTGATCTGCGCGACCGCGGGGATGGTGCGCCCGCCGTGCTGAATATCAAACAAGGCAGGCGGCGCGGCCAAATCATAATCCCAAATATCGTGGTGCACCAACTGCCGGTGCCATTTCTTTTCGCCGGTCCGGGCATCCAGCGCGACCAGCGAGTTCCCATAGAGGTTGTCTCCAACCCGATCCGCTCCATAGAAGTCCGATGTCGGCGCACCAACCGGCGCATACACAATCCCGCGCGTGACATCCACGGTGAAGAAACCCCACACGTTCGTGCCTGATCGGTTTTTCCACGCATCGGAAGGCCACGTCTCCGATCCTGCCTCCCCGGGCCGGGGTACGGTGTGGAAAGTCCATAGCAGCTTACCCGTTTTGGCATCCCATCCGCGGATGTCGCCATACGCACCAGTACTGGGCATCTGCTCGCCATTGCTGCACCCGGTGATGACCACATCGCCAAACACGGCGGGCGGCGACTGCAACGAATACCGTCCGTCTTTCAAATCCCCCAACACCCCCCGCTTCAGATCCACGCGACCTTCGTTCCCGAAGCCCGGCGCCGGCTTCCCGGTGGTCGAATCCAACGCCAATAGGAATTGTCCGTTTCCGCTAAACACGCGCGGATGCAAGCCGCCCCTTCCGGCCCAATACGCCAGACCTCGGAGCGCCACCGGCTTCGCATCGTACTTCCAAAGGAACTCCCCGGTCTCCGGGACCACGGCGTAGATGCCATCCGGCGCCGTCACGTACATCGCTCCGTCCACTACGATCGGAATGGCCTCCGATCCCGCTCTGCCGGAACGAAACGTCCACGCGAGCTTTAGCCGCTCGACATTCCCGGCATGAATTTGCTGCAAGGGAGAATACCGCATCGCACCAGGATCATTGCCATAGGACGGCCAATCCGTTTGGGCAAACGCACAGATGCATAGCAGAAGCAACGTAGAAACCCTCGCCATACCGCTAGTAGAGGATAATCGATCTGGACATTCATTTCTCCCGCGTAAGTTCGATGAGGTGGAACAGCGTGTCCTCCCCGGATGTGTTCACCAGCATGAGGTCCGTCGAATGAGGGCAACGATTCGCGAAATTGCCGTCCGCAACTTGAACCGTGGATTCCTTCCAGCGGCCTGAATTGGTCTTCTTTAGAATCAGCGCCGTCTTGGCGGGATCCGAAATCGCGTCATACTTAAGGGCGAATGAACCCGTGCCCCGATCCAGATAAATTACTCTGAGCGTCGCGGGGTGTCCGCCCGCGAGCGGCTGGCCCCCAAAGAAGCCGTCATCAACATCGAAGTACATCATGTTCTTCCCATTCTTGGCATCAAAGCCGCGCGCAAACCGTCCATAAGCCTGCTCTTTGGGACCTTGCCTCCAGTAGCCCTGACTAGTGCCGTTTGGATCCCATTGGCGAAGATACCGCTGGTAGTTTCCTGCTTCGATGTTCCAGCCGACGTCGTTCATCCGCGTGGCAGCCCGATTTTGGCCGAATAGCCTCATCCCTTTATCGGGGTCGCCCTGTTCGGCGCCATATGGTGCAAACGCGCGGGCGATGTTCAAAGTGCGATCTAATCCCTGCTCCTGCACCTTCGGACTGCCTCGAAACGACCCGGTGCCAAACTTGGCGGCCGGAAAGCGATCCAGGTTGGCTGCATCCAAGCCATCTCGTAAAGCGCACCACGCTCCCGGGCTAAACGCCGCATCCTTCCGCCCTCCGTACTTAGCGTAAAAGCGGAAGCCTTCATCGAAAGCGCGATTCTCGAACACCGCAGTCTCGTGCTGGAAGATGTCCAGACCAAAGTGTAGTCCCCACAAATTCAGCCAGTACATATTCCAAACCGGGGCTTCTTGAAACCAGCCCTTGAATGTTTCATCCATTTCCGAGCGGACCCGCAGGAAACGGCCGCTACCCGGGTGATTGATCAACGGATCGAAAAGCTCCATCATCATCCTCTCGTCATTCAGTTGATAGCCGTGGCCCGGATTACCCGCCTTGCGCCATGCGTCTGGCAAGTTTCGATTCAGCCATTCGTTATGTTGCCCGCCATTACCCGAGTTGATCAGCAAGTGGATCGCCGGGCGCTTCAGGCGATATAAGCCGTCGAACAACTTCCAGGTATCATGTTTGAAAGCTTCCCACTGCTCGCGTGGCAGATTGTACGCAGCGTCAAGCGGGTCACCCTTATAGCCACCTTCATCGCCGGTGGTGCCTTCCGCGGTTTGAATACATACGACTCGCGCCCGAACATCCGCCGGCAGTACATCCACGTGCGCTGCCACCGCCCGGATCATACGGTGATAGTAGGTCTTGTACTTCGCATCGAGATAAAACGGGTAGGTCCAAGCGCGCAAGTCGCCGTGCGTGTTCCGATCGGGTGTCGTGTGAACTTCCGGAACGCCCGCGTTGTAAATCCAGCGAGGCGAATCGGGCCCAACCCAGACCATGAACTGGATGTACAATCCTGCGTGCGCGTAGCGAGCGAAGGTTTCGTCGAAGAATTTCCAGTCATAGCGGCCGTCCGCCGGTTCGACTTGGCTCCAAGGAAGCGCAACGAAGACACCCTTTACGAAGGGCGCTTGTTGCTTCACTGCTGCGGCATCCGGACCGCCTCGCCACCAGACGCCATAAATATACGGGTTATCGGCAGGCTCTGTGGCCGCGCCCAAACACCCTGCGAGCAGCAGGATGACGGTCGGTTTACACATGTATTTGTTCCTCTTGAGGGTAGGCGGTCTGACGGTCAATCGCCCCGTTGCCATTTTAGAAAAGTACTTTTAGGGCCAACTGCATAACGCGAGGATTGCCTGCAGCGGTGATCCGGCCGAAGGTCGCCGATGACACGTTAGCATTCGGATCTCCGAAGTTGGCATGATTTGCGACATTGAAAGCTTCGGCGCGCAACTGCACTCGGTACGGCTCTGTGACATGGAAATTCTTCACCGTGCCGATATCGACGTTGCTCAGGCCAGGACCGCGCAGGATGTTTCTGCCCGTGTTGCCAAAGGTCCCCGGCGCGTTCACTATGAAAGCTTTTGTGTTGAAGTATTGATTCAGCATCGCGTTTTTTGAGCGGTCTCCGGAGATGCGCCAGTCACCAATCATGTCTGCGTGATCGGAGTTCACCCCGCTTTG
>JBBSHP010000318.1:0-5906 GCA_038232555.1 Bryobacterales bacterium | reverse complement strand
CTCCGGCACGCGTTTTGCGGCGTGCCTTGAGGTTTCCAACGCCGGAGCACTGCGGATAGAATCCTAGACGTTATGTGTGGCGAATGATGAATTGTCGATGACACCCGTGAAATCGCCGGGACTGGTGAGACTTCTGGCTGCATGACCGACCCGCCCAAAGATCTGATCTTTTTCGCTAAAGTTCTGGTCGATGCGGACATCAAATTGATTGGTCTGATCGGGCTGCGGACGCAAAGCAGCGTAATTCGAAGTGGTGCCGCTATTGAATCCCGCTGTGTTGGGCGCGGGATGAGTATTCAGCAGCTTGATCGCATTCGGATCCAATCGATTGGCGGGCAAGAGGTTCATCCGGCTCTCGATGGCCGGTGACGTAAAGTTCGTGACGCCCGCGATACTTCCCTCGAAAAACGGGTCGCGCACGAATCCGCTTCTCGGAGCAGTGATCCCTGTTACTGGATCCACTTGCCCCTGAGTGATCGCGCGAGTGGTGGCGGGGTCCAGGATCGAGCCGTTCGGGAAGACGCGGCCGAGGTTGTCCGAGCGGGTGCCGGATTGACTAAAGATCAGCTCCTGAAGATTCGTAAAGCCGCTGCTGCGTTCCTGCATCGTGGGTACGGTAGGGTTCCTCAGGGAAGTGCGGGCGATCCGAGTGCCTTGAAAATCCCCGAAGAAAAAGGTTTTGTTGTGGCCGTTGTAAACGCGAGGGATGTAAACGGGTCCACCTACTGTAAACCCAAACTGATTCTGCCGGAGCTGCGGCTTGGCTGTTCCGGCGCGATTGGCGCTCCAAGTAGATGCGTCCAGTTTGTTATTGCGAAGGTACTCTCACAGGCTCCCCCGCAACTGATTCGTACCGGACTTGGTGGTGCGTTAATTACCGCGGAGCCCGCCCTGCCATACTCAGCCGTGAAGTTGCTGGTCTGAATACTTACTTCCTGGATGGCGTCCGGAGGCGTCAGAACCACATATGCTGTGCCACTATTGAAATCCACAGTATCGTTGTTGTTATCCATCCCATCCAGGATGTAGCTGTTGTGCGACCATGGTAGGCCGTTCGCAGTGAACCCTCCGGTGCCCTGTACCCGGCCACCGGCCATCCCGACCACGCCGGCCGCGATCTGTGCGAGAAATGTATAATTCCGGCCATTCAGAGGCAAATCGTTCACCTGATGCTCATCGATGGTCTGGCCCACGGTGGAGGATTGGGTCTGCAGCAACGGTACAGCCGAAGTAATCTCCACGGTTTGCGTGACGAGTCCAGGCGTGAGATTGAAATCAACCCTCACCTGGTCGTTAACATGAACCTCGACGTGCGCTTGCGATACAGTCCGGAAACCCTTGCTTTCACGGATACCGTATAATTGCCGATTTTGATCGGGGTGAAACTGTAGCTGCCATCGCTCGACGTGGTGGTCTCCAGAGTGAAGCGAGTGGCCTCATTGGTCAACGTGACCTTGGCTCCCGGCACAACCGCGCCAGTGGGGGTCCTGTACCGTCCCGCGAATCGCGCCTTGATCAATTTGTGCCCAGAGGGTACCGCTCAGGAGGAAGGTGGCGAACAAAACGCAGGCGACCTTCGAGCGGATCGCGGCCGTTGGTCTGACAGACCTGGTTAACATGTCCAGGCGTCCCCACGCTCGTTCTCTTGTTACATGAAACCGATATGGTTGTCACTCACGACACCAACTGCCCAACTGCGCCGAAACGCGGTGCAGTGTGCGCCTAGCGTAAGTCTGAGAAGGCGGCGCCGGTGATGCGCTGGCTTTGCGTTTCCTGAATGAATACCACGGCGCGCAGGTTGTCCCGTTTCCAGTCGCTGGGAAGCTTGAGAGTCGGGCGGAGTTCCACTGCAGAGGCACCTTTAGGATCCCACTTGCCGATCACGCCGAAGCTGCGGACTATCGGGGCATGGCTGAGGCGGCGCCCGGCATTTTCTCCAGCAGCGACGTTTGAATATAGATTGCTCTCGGTGATCGCCAGATAGATGGTGGCTGGCTCGTCACGGGTCCGGCGAAGATTCTTGAACCGGATTGACAATTGGATCTGGTCCGGCTGAGATTGCGCAGCCTCCGCAGGGCGAATGTGGATGTCGAACTTGGCAGTGCCAACGGCCCGTCCAATCTCCTGGTAAGCCCGCGAGGCATCATCGCCTACAAATTGGGCCTGGCCGTTAACGATCATTTGAGGCGTATAGATGTTGTCGGTTTGGAAAAACCGGGCGTAATCGTTCTGGCGGCCCCGGAAGAGAGGATTCGAAAATCGGTCTTTCCAGCCCAGTTGATTCCAATAATCCACGTGCTCTTCTAGCGCGATCACCCGGGCGTTCTCAACAGGCTGCGTTTTTTCCAGGCGGGCCAGCAGGCTATCGGCTGAGGGACAACTCGAGCAGCCCTCGCTGGTGAACAGTTCCACAATCACAGGAACGCCTGCGTCCGCCCAGATTCCCAGTGGGAAAAGCAGCGTCAGGGACACAGTCAAAAGCACAACGGTAGATCTCATGGGTTTCAACGCACTCACTGAGATATGACGGCGCAAGCGTCTACACAGTGCAGAGCTTAACTGCCTCGGCCAGCGACTGCATCGGATCGCGGGTGGGCACGAACTCGTGCGCCACAAATCCCTGGAAGTTTAGATCGGCGATGGCGGTGGCCACGGCGCGCCAGTTCAGTTCCTGGGTACCGTCGAGTTCGTGGCGGCCAGGAACGCCACCGGTGTGAAAATGCGCGATGTACTGGATGTTCTCGCGGATTGTGCGGATGACGTCGCCCTCCATGATCTGCATGTGATAGATGTCGTAGAGCAGCCTGACGCGGGGCGAGTCGATACGCTTAATGACGTCAACCCCCCAGGCCGTATGGTCGCACTGGTAATCTTTGTGATCGATTTTGCTGTTGAGCAGTTCCAGACAAATCATCACTCCTTTATCTTCCGCGACTTTCTTAACGCGATTCAGGCCGGCAACGCAGTTGTCCTTACCCTCTTCGTCGGAGAGGCCCCGGCGATTGCCGGAAAACGTGATCACATTGGGAACCTGGGCGGCAGCGGCCAAGTCTATGTTTCCGCGCATCTCGCGTTCCAGCGCCGGGTGATTCTCTTTGCGGTTCCAGCAGTCCTTAATGGTTCCCGCTCCGGGAGTCATGGCGGGCGTCAGGCCGTTCTTTTGAAGGACGGGCCAGTCCTCATGATTCACCAGATCGATCCCGCTCAAGCCAATGCGGGCCGCATTGCGGGCGAGATCCTCCAGGCTCATCTTGCTGTAACACCACCGGGCGGCGGACTGTTTCAGCCGGCCGGACGCGGCAGCGGATACGGCCGGCAGAAAGGGCATCACGGTGGCGGCACCCATCCAGGCTCTTCGTGTCATATGCCCAGTATTGCGCCCAATGTGATAAGGTGCAAACCATGATGACCAGACGCCTGGTGTTCTCTTCCGCGGGAGCGGCTTTATTCCAACGCGCGTTTGCCGCCGTGACGGTTCCCCCCATCCGATGGAAAACAGGAGACCGCAGCCGTCCTCTACCACCGCAAGTGACTCCGGGCACCACCAGTACACCCGAACGCGCCGGAACCGCTCCGTCCGACGCCATGGTCTTATTCGGGGGTAAGGACCTCTCGGCATGGCAGCACGGCGAAGGCAAGCCGGCCCAATGGAGGGTCTCAGACGGGCACTTCGAGGTTGCGCCGAAGGCCGGGGATCTGATTACCAGGCAGGCCTTTGGAGATTGCCAGTTGCATGTGGAATGGGCCTCGCCCGATCCGCCTCAGGGCACGGACCAGGAGCCAGGCAATAGCGGCATCTACATGATGTCGCTCTATGAGATTCAAGTGCTGGAGTCATATCGGAATAAGACCTACGCGGATGGACAAGCTGCCGCGATTTACTGCCAATACCCACCGCTAGTGAATGCCAGCCTGCCCCCGGGCCAGTGGCAAACGTACGACATCGTCTTCCATGGGGCACGCTTTGGAGGAGACGGGAGCCTGCTGCGCGCTGCGAGTCTCACGGTTCTGCACAATGGCGTGCTGGTCCAGGACCATGTGACGCCCACAGGTCCAACGGATTACATGAAGCGACCGCCCTACAAACCGCACGCGGAGAAGCTGCCGCTGCTATTGCAAGATCACGGCCAGCCGGTGCGGTACCGGAACATTTGGATACGGGAACTGGGCGAAGCGTAAGTGTAAAGAGAACGGAGCTTGGTTGGCTTAGAGCGGGGTTACTGGCGGAGAGGGGGGATTCGAACCCACGACCGCCTGTGCGGTTCGGTAACTTGCAGATTCTACAGTGCTCACAATGCCAAACTTGCCACCGTTGCCGTAGACCATCGCACGCTATTGCACGCTGGCCACAGCAGATCTTGGCAGAGGCAGGGCGGACGGTGCCGCTGGCTGATGGATCGGTCAACTGTGTAGTCAGTGCAGCGAGCCATGGCGGACGGACCATCGCGTCTGGTGAAATCGTGGACATCTTGGGAAAAAATATCGGCCCGGCGCAAAACCTTTTTGCATCCGTCTCCGCCGGGCATATTGATACGGCGCTGGCCGGTGTTCAGCTTCGGTTTAATGGCGTGCCGGCACCGCTGCTCGCTATCGGTTTCCATCAGATGCGAGCGGTCGTGCCCTACGAAGCAGGTCCCATTGATCTCGCCACGAGGGGGTCAGCAACTATTCAAATCCTGAACGGTTCAAGTACTGCCTGGCCCTTTGTGGCACCTGTGACTGCTGTTGCGCCATCTATCTTTACCGTTGACGGAAGGCCGACCGGGCAGGTGCTAATGACAAATGAAGATGGTACATTGAACTCAAAACAAAATCCCGCGCGCCAGGGATCGATCGTGACGATCTACGCCACGGGGCTGAATAACACGCAACCCGCGCTACCGACCGGAACAATAGCAACGGGAGTGGCTCCCTTAACATTCCAAGCAGGACTCCAACTCGGCTCCGCAGGTTTCGGGCAAGGTGAGATAACGTATGCCGGGGCGTCCGGGGTTTGTGGCCGGGCTGACCCAGATCAATTTCCGCATACCGGCTTCGATTTTCCACGGATTCGCGCCCCTGTACCTTACCATATCCGATTTTTTTATCAGCCAAGTGGTGGGTATTTCTACTTGCAATGGATCCGCGGCGAGCAGGAAATGATGCGCGTGCCGAACACGGAATACCGGTCCCAAGTGTGCGTATACACGGTGCTCGCATGTATAATGTCACCGAGTTCCGTAATTATGAGATGCTTCCTATTCTTGCTTGGCGCGCCTCTGCTATCTTTTGCGCAGTTCTCGAATCTTGCTACTTCCGCTACCGGCGACCGTGTCTTCTTCGTGACACCGCTCCGGCAACCTGGGCTTAATCAGTTTCCGCACGACAAGCTGTTTCTGCTCGACCTAGTCCTGCCGCCCCCGCCGCCCCCGCCGCCCATCACCATCCGGCAAAAATCGCTATCCGTTCGAGATACCGTTGCGGGTGGACTCCCCATCCAGGGTCCCGTCCCCTCGACGCTTTCCCTGGCTTTTCAACGCCCGTGGACGGGTGGTCCCTTCTACCACAACGGTTTCGCTCCGACAAATGTCACGGCGAGCGCTGATGGACGCTACGTCGCGTTCACCACGTTCGCTGGCTGTGTCGGCGGCAGTTCCTGCTTCTTTCGGGAACTCGCGTCCGGATCGGTGCTGGACGTCGCCAGCGGAAACTCCATATTCGATGGGTTGAAAGTCTGGGTAAGCAGAAATGGCCGCTACGTTCTCAGTCAGCCGACCTCCGGGGCACCATCTAATTCTCCATCCACGGTCACCGTGCTTGATCGAACTACAAATGAGACCCGCAGGGTTCCCGCCGGATCGGTAGTTGCACTGTCCTCGAAAGGCGACGTGCTTCTGTACAACAATGGCCTGGAGTTGGTCCCATGG
>JBBSHP010000317.1:0-5926 GCA_038232555.1 Bryobacterales bacterium | reverse complement strand
GCATCGCTCGAGTCCCTGCCGGCCTGGCCTTCCGCTGGAGTGGATCGTTCCCAGTCCCATCGGAAGACTATCCAACGCTCCGACCGCGCCTCCCGTCCAGCTCTTTGCTTGTCATTAACCACATTCCCTCAGCCGACTGCGAGCCGCCGTACGACCAAGCTTTTCATGTCTACAACCTTCCATCCCGCTGCCGCGTGCGCTCCCGCTCGCAACAGCTGATCTCGCTCTCGTTAGATGATGAGCGCGTCACCTGTATCTGAGTCAGCGCTTCATCTCATTCTCAAGCAGACCGGTGGGTATCGCGTCGGTCGGAATGCGTGGCTCGCGTTCAACGCTTCATGGCCATTCGGCTCCTTGCAGGTGATGCCAGGCGAGCTGGTCTTGCAGTGTATCGCCAGTTGTTACCGCTTTCCGGCTGAGTCGATCACGCGTCTTTCACGTTTCCAGGGAGTCTTTTCATCCGGCCTTCGCATTGAGCATTCCGTTCTGCGCTACCCGCGATTCATCATTTTTTGGAGTCCGGCGTTTTCGGAGTTACAGTCCCGCCTTGGAGGCGCTGGTTTTCAGCTTGCAGCATGAAATCATCTAAAACCGGGCGATGGAGCTGACCGCGAGCCGCCGTACTGCTCACTTTGCAGATGACTAGAACTCTTCCACCCGCAGCCACGCGCGCCCTCGCTCGCGGCAGCTCATCTGGTTCTCGTTAGGCGTCGCTACGCGCACACTGTAACCGAAGACGATGGAGCCACGCATCACACTCATCACCATCGGCGTATCTGACCTTCCTCGCGCCGTTCGTTTCTACCGCGACGGTCTTGGTTGGCCCACCACTTACGAGGAGAGAGGCCCGGTCGCCTTCTTCAACACGGCTGGCTCGCGCCTCTCACTTTATCCGCTCGAACATCTAGCTGCCGACATCGCCCCTGATGTTCAGCCCACGCGGGTTGGTTTTGGTGGCATCACACTGGCTCACAACGTTCGCACGAGAGCAGAGGTGGCCGGGGTGCTGGCTTTAGCAGAGAGCGCCGGGGGCCGAATCGTCAAACCTGCTCAGGACGCTTTTTGGGGTGGCCACAGCGGCTACTTCTGCGACCCAGATGGCTACTATTGGGAGGTCGCTTGGAATCCGGGCCTTCCTCTCGATGCCGATGGGTTTATGAACCTCACTCCATGAGTCTTTTCCCAATAACCGCAACGCCTAACCATACATCTGAGGTCATCTAACAAGGTTTTTTTCATGATTTGTTCAGATGGAGGTCAGGCGGCTTTTTGGAGTGATTCCTGGAGCTTAGAGGCGAGGGGTGAGCCACGGTGTTGGAGTGCGGCGAGATAGGCGGCTTCATTATAAGGGACGCGATCGCGCCAGCAGACATACATGATCCGCTGCCATTTGAAGGCGAGGGCGCGGACGGCACTGGGGTGACTTTTGCCTTTGGCGATCTGGGTTTGGAGGAAGAGTTTGGCCCACTCACAGTGGAGGGCCGATTGGCTGGCGTACTCAAAGAAGCTCTGGTGCACGAAGTGCGGGCGACTTTAGCGGCGGTGGACCCAATGCTGGTTTTTGCCACTCTTTTCTGTCACTGGAGCTATGCCGCTGTATTGCTGGATGGCTGGAGCGTCGCGGTAGCGCGAACGCTCGCTCCCAAAGGCGCAGGCGAGCCGGGGAGCGAGAGTGGGACCGGCGCCGGGGAAGCTCTGCCAGATGGCGGCATCGCGGTGGAGGGCGAAGCATTGCTCGATCTGCCGGTCATACTCTTTGATGGCAAGGCCAAGCTGGAGTAACTGGCGGGCGAGCATTTGCACTTGGATTATGGCTGGTTCGACCAGGGCGGGATCGCGCGAGAGCGGGGTCATTTGGGCGATGGCGCTGAGGCGCTCTTGGACCAGCTCGGGCCGACGGCAGCGGTGGGCGTAGTAGAACTTGCGCACGCTTTGCGGGCGCGCCTTCTGGAGCTGTGGAAGCGAGGGCCACTTGAGCAGGAACTGGCAGCCGAGCGGGGCAAAGAGATCCTGGCCGGCGAGCTGGAGGGCCTGCGGGTAATAGCTCTTGAGCGCATCGCGCAGCATGTTGTTTAAGAGGGTGCGCAGATCAACCGCGCCGCGGCGATGTTCCAGAAGACGGCCGAGCTGGCGCGTCTGCGGATCGTCGAGGAGAAAAGGGGTGAGCTTGTCGCGGTGCTGCAATAATAGATCGAGACAGACCTGCGCATCGCTCGGATCGCTTTTCGCACGGCTGGTTTTGAAAGCCTGACGATAGCGGGCGGCGGTCGCTGGGTTGACCGGGTAGAGGGTGATAAATTCATGCGCCGAAAGCGCGCTGAGGAGCGGGCCTTTGGCCTGCTCCAGACAGAGCGCGACGGGACGGCTCTCGAAGCGCTCCCGCAGGGCCTCGGCCCAGGCGTTGATGGCTTCGGGAGTCTGGGCCAGAGTCGGAGTCTGGGCCAGAGTGGAGCTTTCACGCTGGCCACTGGCGCAGTCGTAGAGACAGAGGGCATGGGGTCTGGTCGGCCCAATCCAGGCCGATCAGCGCCGCGAACTCATGCTCTGGGCTCAGGGGATGAACAGATTGGGGACGTCGTTGTGGGTCCATTCTTTTTAATCCTTTGGTTGTGGGGCACGACTGGCTTGTATCCGGCGAAGGCATTATTGTTTGAGGCGTGGAACGGGTCGCTCGGCATCTGAGGATTCGTTACGATTAAAAGCACGCCCGGTCCCGCTCGAAGCTATGGGTACAATCGTCCAGCGATGGGCGATGCAGATTCGTAGCGGGCCGGTGCGTGTCCCCTGGTGGTGGTTGGGCAAGGAAGATTCAAAATGAGCCAAAGTTATCAACTCCGCGCTTGTGGACGCGGCCGAGTTGTTCACACTCTGCGGCCAGAGATGAGGCGGCGTGAACCAACGCCGCCCGCCGCAGACCGATGAACAACTCGGGAACTCCAATAATGCGATGCAGCGAACTGCTCCGGGCGTCACAGCCTGTGCTCCCGCCGCCTCGCTGCGCTCGCCCCCAGCCACCTTTCCGCACAGGCTGCGCCGCCCTCCCAATCGCTGAGCTTGGGGCGTTAGGTCTTTTCAGCTCTATTTCTATATAAAAAGAGAGGGCCATGTCGACTTTAGACAATAAAGACCGCACCAACGAGACTCCCGATGTCGGGCCAACGGGTGCGCCAGGGTCGGTGGACAAGCGAGTCGAAACATTGGAGGCGGCCGGCGGTGAGGACTCCGAAACGCCGCGTGACGTCCAGCAGCAGGTCGAAGATCACGAGGCGGAACAGTCGACGAAGTTCGGCACGTTCGGCGGTGTGTTTACACCGACGCTGCTGACGATCCTGGGCGTGATCATGTACCTGCGTGAAGGCTGGGTCGTGGGTAACGCAGGACTTGGCGGCGCGATGCTGATCATCTGCATGTCGTTCGCAATTACGGCAGCCACGGGTCTGTCGATGGCCACATTCGTGACGAACATTCGCGTCGGTCCGGGTGGTGCGTTCTCGATGATCTCGCAGTCGCTGGGTTTGGAAGCGGGCGGGGCGATCGGAGGGCCGTTGTATATCTCGCAGGCACTCGCCGTGGTGATGTACATCTTCGGCTTTCGCGAAGGATACCTGTGGGCGGTGGAAGCGTGGTCACTTCCAGCCTTATCACCACTGGCGATCGACTTGATCATCTTTGCCGTGATATTCGGCATCACGATGGTCAGCACAAGTCTCGCTTTCAAGATCCAGTATGTCATTTTAGCGATCATCATGGGATCGCTGATCTCGATCGGAATCGCTGCTGTCGGTGGGCCGATGGATGCTCCGATTGTGTGGTGGGGGGAGTTTCGGGGTGGTCCGGAGAACAATTTTTCCGGCACGACGTTCTGGGCGGTCTTCGCGGTGTTCTTTCCGGCGTCGACGGGCATCATGGCGGGGGCCAACATGTCGGGCGATCTGAAAGATCCGCGGAAATCCATCCCGATCGGCACCTTGTCCGCGATCGGCGTGAGCCTCGTCGTGTATATCGCGCTGGCGTATTGGCTGACGCGTGCAGCAAGCCTGGAAGAGTTGACGGAAAACTACACGATTATGATCGACCTCGCATTCTGGGGGCCGGCGGTGCTCGGAGGTTTATTGGCCGCAACCTTCTCCTCGGCATTAGCATCGTTCGTCGGAGCGCCCCGGATTCTGGAAGCGCTGGGCAGTCACAGCATCGTGCCCGCATCGGCATGGTTTGCTCGGCGAACTAAGAAGGGGGAGCCGCGTAACGCCACGTTCGCCACCGCTATTATTGTGCTTGCAGGAATCATGCTGCGTGACCTGAACGCCATCGCGCCGCTGGTGGCGATGATCTTTTTGCTGACCTATGCCACGATCAACCTCGTGGTGTCGATCGAGCAGAGTTTGCGGTTGATCAGCTTTCGCCCGCTGATGCGCGTGCCAAAATGGATACCGCTGGTGGGGTTGGCCGGCTGCCTGATCGCGATGTTCATCATCAATCCGACCTTCAGTCTGGTCGCAATCGGCGTCGTCGGTGCGATCTATGCGGGCTTGATGAAACGACGGCTAACAGCACCGGGCGGCGACGTGCGTAGCGGCCTGTTCACCGCGCTCGCCGAATGGGCTGCCAAACGGGCAAAGTTGTCCCAGGAGACTGCCGAGCGGGCGTGGAAGCCCAACATCCTGATGCCTGTCGAGGATCCACATCGACCCCGCGGAGCGTTCGAATTGGTCCAGCATCTGGCCTACCCGATGGGTTCCATCAAGTTGTTCGGGATCGCGCCCGCGGATCAGGCAGATGCACTTCAAAAGCGTCTCATTGATACTCAGCAAGCACTCTTGGACGACGGTGTGTTCACTTCGTCGAGCGTCATGGAATCGGATCGCTTTCCCGACGATATTTGCGTTGGGATGCAGGCGCTGGCGGGATCTTTCTTTCGTCCGAACTTGCTGTTTCTCGAATCGCCCAAGGGCAAGGAAACGCATGAGTCTTTGCAACGCGTGAATCGCGAAGCCGGACGCCAGCACATGGGTGTGGCGTTGCTTGTCCAGCATGAAGTTGGCGGGTCTCGGGCGACGCCAGCGAATCAACCTTTGGATTCCGGACCAAGGCCCGGACTGGAAATTGGAAATGGACTTCGCGGATCTCGATCTGGCCATCTTGCTCGCCTATCGTATGATGGATAGTTGGGACGCGAAACTGACCGTCATCGCAGCGGTGGAAAAGGAGGCTGACAAAGAGAAAGCCCGAAAGTTCCTGACCCGTCTTGTCGATCTTGCGCGGTTACCCGCCGACACGGTAGCCCTTGTTGCAGACGGAGATTTCGGACGTTACGCCAGCAGTGCTCCCGAAGCGGATTTGAATGTGATTCCTCTGCCCGCCGAGTTGGACGCGGATTTTCTGTGGAGTTTGCGCGATGCCACCGGTTCCTCCTGCCTCTTCACCCAGGATAGCGGCGACGAGAGCGCGCTGGCGTAGTGCGAGCGGCGAATGGAAGCATAACTAGTAGTTCTACCGGCCGGGTGGCACTGCTAGAAGAATATGGATTGCGAAAAGTCCCTGTTTGGCTACCCCTTGCTTTTGACTCCCTGGCGGCCTTGGCCTAACAAAACGCTCAACCTGAAATTGGCCCGTTGAGCCGTTTTCCACAATTCAATGCTTTCCTGTCGGGCCAATTCAGGTTAGCTTGGTCGTTAGGCAAAAACAATGAGTAGATGCGAAAGTATCACGATTAGGGAAGTCGAGTCTTCCGATCTCCAAACCTTCTACGAGCATCAACTCGACCCGGAAGCGATTAGGATGGCAGCATTCGTCTGTAAAGACCCAAAGGACAAGGCAGCTTTCGATGCCCATTGGGATAAAATTTTGAATTCGTCACAAATCACACAGAGGACGATCGTGGCAGAGGGACAAGTCGCTGGTCACATCGCGTGCTATCCGGTTGGAG
>JBBSHP010000316.1:0-5927 GCA_038232555.1 Bryobacterales bacterium | reverse complement strand
CTTCACAGCGAACCTCACGGGGGTGGTCACCGATCCCAATCAGGCCGGAATCCCAGGTGCGGCCCTCAAGCTGCGAAACACCGGCACCAACGATACTCGCGAGATTACGACAGGTACGGACGGCCGCTACACCTTCTCCCAGATACTTCCAGGCACTTACGAGCTGACAACCGAAGCGAAGGGCTTCAAGGTATACGTTCAGAGGGGAATCAACCTGGGCGCTTCGCAGTCCGCCGAGCTAAATTTGCCAATGCAACTCGGCGATGTGACACAGAGCGTTGAAGTCGCTACGGCATTGGTGATGCTGGATACTCAATCCGCGAATGAGGCCGTCACACTGACCACGCGGCAGATAACAGATCTGCCTACTAACGTGCGGACGCCGCTTGCGCTGGTCCAGACTATCGCGGGTACCACCACGAGCACCTTTGGTCAGACAGGAGCTTTCGACGCGCAGTTCGATCAGAATTTCAGTGCGTTCGGGCTGAATGGCGGCCGCGACATGAGCACTGCGATTCTCATTGACGGCATACCGGCGACCGCCGCGGATTGGGGCGGTCTCGTCATTTCCCCCTCCGTGGACTCCGTTCAGGAGATGCAAATCGTACGGAATACATACGATGCCCAGTTCGGTAAAAGTGGCGGCGGAGTCGTTAGCCTGGTGACAAAAAGCGGAACCAATGCCTTTCACGGCACAGGTTTTGAGTTCCTCCGGAACGACGATCTCGACGCCTATACTTGGAGCAACAATCGCGCGGGCAAACCCAGAACCGAATTCCGCAGGCACCAATTTGGCGGGAATATCGGAGGCCCGATCTGGAAGAGCAAGCGTTTGTATTTCTTTGGCGGCTATGAAGGACGGCGGGAAGCTACGCCGGGGAGCAGCGGCTTTATCACGCTACCCACCGCGTCAGAGCGCCAGGGCGACTTTTCACAGACTTTTAATTCCAACGGATCGCTGGCCGTCATCTACAACCCGTCTACGACCCGCGCCGATCCCGCGAATCCGGGAAAATTCATTCGCGACCCATTTGTTGGGAATAAGATCCCCACCAACCTTCTCGATGCGGTCGCTGTAAAGCTCTTATCGCTTTACCCCAGCCCGAATCTGCCGGGTGATCCGATAACGCATGCGCGCAACTTCTACCTTCCATCCCAAGGAATCGTAACCAACGATCGGTTTGACAGCCGTGTCGATTGGGCTCATAAGGAACAGCACACCATGTATGTCCGGTTCTCCGCGGCTCCACGCGAGAACAACGTCGCGCCTGTGTTCTTCGGCAATGGGGCGGATTCCAACAAAAGCGACATCAATCCGCGATTCCACGGCACGATTAGCAACACGCTGGTACCCAACCCTACTTGGGTGATTAATATCCTGGCGGGCGCGGGCCGTTGGCATGAAGGGCAACTCTCGCCAAGCCTCGGTTTGAATGCCACCAATGTGGGGTTCTCCCCCTCCGTGGCCAGCTTGTTTCAGGGATCGACAATTCCTGGATTTTCATTTCAGGATTACGCAGCGATAGGCAATCCGCAGATCCGGGATTTCGTTCGCTATAACTACGATCTTCAGGTGAACGCAACCAAACAAAAAGGCGGCCACAGCATCAAATTCGGAGTGATGATGGAGTCTTCGCTGATCAACAATATCGACCGGCGTTCCGCGGATTTCAGCTTTAATCGTGGATTGACCTCAGGACCTAATGCCGCGACCAGCAGTACGAGCACCGGCAATGCCGTTGCCTCCCTCTTGCTGGGGACCGCCGCAAGCGGGTCCACATACATCCCGGCCCGACATTGCGGCCAGCCTTCGGTACTACGCCGGATATGTTCAGGACGACTGGCATGTGGGGCGCAGGCTAACGCTCAATGTCGGCCTCCGCTACGAATTTCAGGCGCCAGAGACCGAGCGCTACGACCGCTTCACGTACTTCGATCCAACCGCCAAGAACTCGCTTTCAGCGCGGGTCGGGATCCCACTCACCGGCGCTTTGAGGTATGTGACCAAAAACGACCGTGGCGCTTGGGAGCCGGATAAACGAAATTTTGCTCCCCGCATAGGCATGGCTTTTAAGCTTACCGATAAGTTGGTGGTGCGTGCAGGATTCGGCATCTTCTATGCAAACGCCTCGGACCTGTTCACGTTCGACCCTGGCCAGGTTGCGGGCTTCGGAACGACAACATCGGCTGTAACCACTGTAGGAGGCGGCGGCCTGATTCCACAGGATCTTCTGCGCAACCCGTTTCCGAACGGAACAAACCAGCCGGTCGGCAACTCGCTGGGCGATTTAACACAGGTGGGCAGCAACCTGGATCAGGTCTGGCTGCGGAACCCTCACCCAACCGGTTACAAACAGAATCGTAGTATCGATTTCCAATACGAGATCACTCACAGCACCGTGCTGGAAATCGGGTACTCCGGATTTGCCGCGCGGCGCCTGGTATTTGGTCAACCGAGGGAATCGAACCAGTTGTCGCCGCAATTTCTAAGTCTCGGGCCGGCCCTTGATCAGCAGGTGCCGAACCCGTTCTTCGGCGTGATCAAGACTGGTATTCTCTCCGGCCCCACCGTTCCCCGGCAACGGTTGCTTCGCCCCTACCCGGAATATTCTTCCGTGTCGCTGACTCGCTCGATTCCAGGTGCGTCGGCGGAATACAACGCGCTGATAGCCAAGTTTTCCAAGCAGTTCTCCAGCGGGCTGACTCTGCTGGCAAATTATCAATGGTCGAAGAACCTCGACAACGCTTCGGAAGACCAGGGTTGGGGTATCAATGATCGCTGGCGCGATTTCAACAACCTTAAACTCGACCGCTCGATCAGCGCGCACGACGTTCCGCAGAGCTTTGTCACCAGTCTTGTCTACGAGTTGCCTGTGGGTAAAAACAGGCAGTTTGGGAGTAGCCTGCCAGCGGCGGCCGACGCGGTGATAGGCGGCTGGGAGGTCTCGGGCATCGTCCGGCTGCAGAGCGGTTTGCCCGTTCAGCCTGATAGTCCGAATCAACTGAGCGCCTACGGTTTCCAAACACAACGGCCGAATCGCACATCGAGCGACGTAGGCGTATCCAACCAGACACCGGACAGTTGGTTCAACACGGCCGCGTTCACAGCTGCGGCGCCGTATACAATAGGCAACGCGCCGCGCTACATGACCGAGTTGCGCACGGGCCCCATTCGGAATCTTGACGTGAGCCTGATGAAGAACTTCCGTTCCAGGGAATGGTTCCGGCTACAATTTCGCGGCGAATTTTTCAATGTTTTGAACTCGCCGCAGTTCGGTTCGATTAACACATCGGTCGGCAGCAGTACGTACGGAAAGGCGAACGGCACGATCAATGATCCACGCAATTTGCAACTCGGACTCAAGCTGTATTTTTGACGAACGGTGACTCTTGTTTTTCTCATTGCGTTTCTGTTCGCGCCCGCGGAAGATCTCGAGAGCAAATCACGGCGGGCCAAAGAGGCGATGGCGTCCGGCGATTACGAGAACGCGATCGCGCTCTACTCCGAACTGAACCGCGCTGTTCCGAACAATGCGGGACTGATCATGAATCTCGGTCTCGCACTGCACCAAGCCGGCCGGTATGGCCAAGCCCTCGTGCAGTTCCAATCGGTGACACGCCTCCAGCCCGGTCTCACAACGGCGCTGCTCTTCATCGGATTGGATTACCAAAAGCTCAAGCAGCCGGAAAAGGCGATTGCGCCGTTGCGCCGCGTAGCTGCGGCCGAACCCGCCAATCAAATCGCGCAGCTCGAATTGGCCGATGCGTACCTCGCGATCAGGCGTCCCGAGGAGGCGTCGGGACACTTTGCCAGGTTAACGGAATTGGATCCGAAGGAGCCGAAAGCCTGGCAGGGATTGGGATTGAGCCACTTGGCGTTGTCCCGCAAGGTTTTCGAGATACTGGAAAGGACGGCGCCTGAGTCACCATACTGGTTTGCGGTCGCGGCTCGAGTGAAACTGGAGCAGCGGCAGCCCCGCGCGTCATTCCGCCTTTACCAGGAAGCCCTCGCCCGCG
This sequence comes from Bryobacterales bacterium, assembly GCA_038232555.1. Lineage (GTDB taxonomy): Bacteria > Acidobacteriota > Terriglobia > Bryobacterales > Bryobacteraceae > JBBSHP01. The sequence goes on along the minus strand of JBBSHP010000316.1, from coordinate 1,910 downwards.
CGCCGCGCATGAGTATCAGCCACGCCGGCTTGGCGGATGTTTACCGCTATACTGGCCACAATGATTGGGCAGCTTTGGAGGACGCAAAGGCTGCAGATGGAACCAACGTGCAAGCGCGCCCGGGGACACCCGAGGCTCTCTATGAGAAGATTGCCGCGCATCAGGAGCAGGCCCGCGCTGCGTTTACTCGCCTGATCGAATTGCCGCCTACCGCTGAAAGCCATGAATTGATGGGCCGGGCGTATCGTGCGCAGGGAAGACATTACGAGTCCGCGGAGGAGTATCGCGAGGCTCTGAAACTGGATAACGGAAGCCGCAAACGCGAACTAGAGAAGGAACTAGCGCAATCGCTTTGGCTAGACCGCAACTACGCGGAGGCGCTTCCGCTGCTTGAGAATCTGGTGCAAGCGGAATCCGACTCCGCAGAGCTGAATCACGAGTTGGGCGATAGTCTGGTCGAATTGGGGCAGCCCGGGAAAGCGATTGGCTATCTCGAGCGGGCCGTGCGAGCCGCTCCGGGCTGGCTGCCGCCGAAAGCCTCTCTCGGACGCGCTTATCTGCACGTCGATCGTGCCGCGGATGCGGCTGTACAACTGAAGGCTGCTTTGGCTATGCAGGAGGCTCCGATCTATTATCAACTCGCGTAGGCGTATCGCAAAACCGGCCGGACCGAGAAAGCACGCGCCGCTCTCGCCGACTTCCAGCGGTTATCGCGGTCCGCGCGGGAACAGAAACGAGAGAGTGAAAAAGAGATCACGCCGCCGTAGCGTTCGGGCCAAGCTAGATTTCCGGATGATAAGGCTAGATCTCCTGCGAAACGTGAACCCGATATGGCTTGGTGCTCTTCGCATAGAAGCCCGTCTGTCAGCCTGGTCAAATCGTCACCGCTGTTGCGCAAACCATAGATGAAACGGCGGACCAAAAACCTCCCTATCTTTACGCGCGACCCCAACCAACTCCGCGCGAAGAGGCGGAGGATAGCGGCTTTTTACTTACCCTCGACAATAATCACCCGAACTTCGCCTGGCCCATGCACGCCGCGAACCAGGATCTGTTCAATGTCGGCGGTGCGGCTGGGTCCCGTGATCATCACCATGGAACTGGATTGCTCGGCCGGCTGAGGCAGCAGCGTAAACAGCTCGTCAAGACTAGTGAGAATCGCTGATGCGGGAATTACGGCAATGTGTAACGGAGGGAGCAGCGAGATCAGACGAGCCTCGCGCGGACTCGCCAGCATGATCAATGTCCCGGTAGCGCAGAGTGCGTAGTCGGCGCCGGTGATGCCCGCGCCCGCTTCCGCACAGGCCCTGCTCAGCTCCTCGACGTTGCGGATACCGGACTGCACGCGCGGCAGTGACGTGATCCCACACTCCTCCAGAAACGGCGCGTTGGACGCAACCGCCGTTCGGTTCTCCAGTAAGTCCAGGACTTGTGCCCGTGCTGCGTCCAGGTCAGAAACACGGAACGCTTTGCCTGCCAGATTCTCGAAGTGCCGGATGAACTCCGTGACGCGAGTCTCACGTGGCACCTCCTGGAGCTTTAGCATTGGTGACAGGATCGGAGGCGGGGGCTGCCCGCTCGCTCGCCCCAAGGCGGTGCGCACCTTCAAGAGCACTTGGTCGCGCGACATCTAGGGCTGCTTCTTCTCCCGCTTCCGCCAAAGCTGCCGGAAGCTCTGAGGCGCCGGCTTGGGTAATTCGCGCTCACTGGCCCAGCTTCGCAATGGTCCGGGGTTTAACCAGGCCGGCACCCAAGGGGCGACTTTGGCGCCGATCGCACCGAATAAAGCGTAGGTTTTGGGATGTCGCATCATCCAGCCGAAGGCGCGGAAAGCATACAACTCCGCAGTCTTTCCTTCCCGCTCCTTGGCCGCAGTTACCTCCGAGCGCAATTGCAGCAGCAATCTCGGG
>JBBSHP010000315.1:0-5937 GCA_038232555.1 Bryobacterales bacterium | reverse complement strand
TGCCAGGAAACGGATCCCGCACCACGCGACCGTTGACCAGACGCGCGGTACGCGGATCGTAGATGGTGTACTTAACCGGGTCGATCGCGAGCAGGTCCGAGAAATCTCCCTGCCTCCAAGCCAGCTTAGGAACGCTGCGATTCACTGCATCGGTGGTTTCGGCTTTGCTCTGGTAGATCCCGTTATAGCTGAAAAAGAAAAACAGCTTATCGCGGCCGTTGAAAATTTTCGGGATTCTTACCGGTCCCCCCAGGGTTCCGCCAAAATTATTGGAGCGTCCCGGTGCCTGTCGTTGCGCGTCCGGGCTGGTCTTGCCCCGACGCACTGCATCGTTGAAAGCCAGCCGGCTGAAGTGCTGCGTCGCATTCCAGCGCTGTTGCCAGTGCTGATCGTAAAGAGAGCCGTGATAAGTATTCGTTCCGGACTTGGTGCTGACATTAATGGTCGCTCCGGAACTGTGGCCGTAGGAGGCGTCGAAGCTGGAAGTCTCCAGCTTGAACTCGTCCACTGCATCGGATGGAGGGACGTAGCCGACTCGTCTTCCTGTACCGGTAGCTGGAGCCCCATCGATCGTGTATTCATTGGAACCGACGCCTCCCGCTGTATTGAACGATGAGGTCCCGCCATTGTCGAACGGCCGCCGATACTCGGGCTGTCCGGTCCACTGCATCCCCGCGGCCAAAGTGGCCAGCGCGAAGGGATTCATATCGGAAAACGGAAGCTGCATGATCTGGTGGTTGTCGATTACCCGGCCCCCTGACGCCTTCGACGTCTCCAGCAGCGGAGCTTGGGAGGTGACCTCCACCGTTTCCGTGGTCTGCCCGATCTGAAGTTGCACATCGAGATCCAGCCGGCTCGCCACGTTCAGCGTCAAACCCCCGCGGATCGCCTTCTTAAACCCCGGGGCTTCCGCCGCCACCGCATACGTGCCAGGGTTGAGAAGGTTCACCTCGTAATAGCCAGATTCGTCCGCGACCGTGTGCCGACTACTATTCGTCTCCGTGTTGGTGACCGACACGGAGGCTCCGGCGATGGAACCACCCTGTGGATCTAGAATCCTGCCCGCGACACTACCTAGTGACTGCTGGGCAGACGCCGTTGAAATATAGGCTGCGGCAACAAGAATACAGGCGAAAATACATGGGAACAGCTTGCAACGTGGCATTGTTTATTGAGTCACCTTTGCGAACAGCTTACGCCCTGTCTCCCACCGGAGTCAAATTTCGCCAGGTATGTAAGCGCCGGAGTGCTTACCACATCCGGTGAACTCCCCCAACCGGTGTAACCGGCTCCACCGGTTAGGAGTATTCTTCGCATCGGAAGGTTAGGTTAAAAACAATTACTTCCCCAATCTGCTGGTTTTGCGACCTTGCCGCTGGACTCACAGCCCTGGTTGTGAATGTGACTGATTTCGCGACGAGCTCTGGCCCGCACACGTAAGTGCCAACGCCAACCCGATAACAACTGAAAAGGTGAACCTCACTCTCAAACCTTTCTTCTGCATATCTACATTGCTTACCACATTCGCCTCACCGCTACATCTCGCTCCAGCCGATCCGCTAAAAACACCTTCTACTGAAACCCGCGATCGTCCTCGATGGTGAACGTCAAACGGCGGTTGCGCGTCACTCTTAAACTCCATGTGCCTTTACGGTCCCCGGTCAACGTGTGAACGTTCCAGACCGTGAGCGTCCGCAATTCCTCGCCTTCCGGATGGCGTCAAGAAACGGGAACATCATCTTCGCGTACTTCGGACGGTCCATTGGGGGTTCATCTGAGTGACCTTGTCCAGAGCTGTTTTTAAATGCTTTGGGGATCACATCGCAAGGAGACTGTTTTTTCCCAAAAGGCATGTTAGGCCAACCAGCGTAATTTTACAATCAACATCCGTTGGCCACAGCCTATCTCAACCGTTACTCGCGAAGGGTATCTGGCCTTGCGAAGGAGAACAAACGGCGAACATGGTAGACTGACGTTCGAATGGCGTACCGGCCAGACGCGTCCGAGTTTGACAAGCCGCTCACCCCGGACGAGCTCAAGGAACTCCACCGCAGAATGGCCCTGCTGAGCCCCCATCACGTCCAGCTAGCGTACCGCAACGCGCATAAAGATTGTCAGATGGACGGCGATGTCCTGCCAAGGGCGTCAGCGTTACAAGAACTGGTGACTGCCTGGAAACTGATGCGGAAATGGAAACACCGCAGACCCCCGCGGCGAGACTAGCTTAAGCTTTTTCTCGCCCTACACTTCGTGGTTCCTTGTCCTCTCTGAGTCCAATAAAACGCGAATGGCGAAGGTGCCCCTCCGGCGTCCATTCCGCAAACTCAAACTGCCCGACCAGTACGGGCTTGACCCACCTACAATCTTTCATCTTGGCCGCCGTGAGCCCCTGGCCCCAGCGCCCGCTTTTGGCCTCCGGCAAATTGGCGAACGGACACACGCTCGTTTCAATCGCCTTACGGGATTTTGCCGCTAATCATCTACCTGTGCGGACATTGGTTTTCCTTGACATACCAACCCGTTTTCACTAACATCGAATGAATCGTAACGGAGGAGATGTCATGGCATTTCAATCGGAGTTCAAGGATAACGCAAAGTTGAATGCATGTGCAATCAACGATGCCGACCACATTAGCGAGCAGTTCGCGCCAAGGGGACCTTGGGTGACGCTGATCAAGACAGCGCTTAACGCATGGGCCGTCAAGCAGTCCCCGCGCGTCGCGCCAATACCTGTCAATGATTTTTTTGACCGCGCGACCGGTGATCTGGTGGCAATCTATAAGACAAGGCAACGTCCCCCGATTCTCAATTTTGCCAATCAGATCGATCGCATTGTGGGAAGGAAGACCGTTGCCGCTCTCGATAAGGAACTACCTCCAAAGGGCGGTGGATCGTCCATCGGTCCCGATCTGCAACTGGTGAATGCGTCGGATCTGCGGCGTCTGGATGCCTTAAATAAAGCGGCGCAAGAGCTTGCAACGCTCAAGAGAGCATTCTTTCCCGGCGTGCCGGACCCGAACAATCCAGTAGTGAAGGCGCTGCAACGGCAGCTATTCGTTCCGCTGAACAGCAATTTTTGGCTAGTCGTCGATACCTTGATTGGAATGTTCCAGACAAACCGGCTGACGAAAGCTCCTTTCCTGGTAGATAGGAGCAAGCCGGAGTTCGCTCACGTCGATCTTTCCAATCAGCCGGCCAAGGGCATTACGTTTTGCGCGAGTTTTTTCAACCCCGGTACCAATGACAACTGCCGGCATGAAGTAACGACGCATGAGTATTTCCACTTTATTGTTGGGCTGCAGCACTTTTACAGCACAACGAATCATGCGGAAGCGATGCGCTGCCCACATCATTTGGCGCGGGCGGTTTTCGATATTGCGATCGGGCAGCAACAAGCGCCCTGTAGTGGCTCCGCCAATCAGTGCAAGTAGTGCTGTACTTCAATTCGGCGATGGTGGCACCCGAGCCACTCTCGGTTTGCGTAGCGGGATACATGGGGATTGGTGGAACGCAGATCCGCCACTGCGTGTTTTAGGATTCCCATGCCATGACCGTGTACGATGCGCACGCGGTTTAGTCCACGATGCATTCACCGTGATCGCACTTGGCGCTCGCGCTCCAGCCGCTCCGCTAGAAACACCTTCAGCAGAGATTGGTACGGGACATCACGGCGATTCGCCAGCATCTTGAGATCCGCGATCATTGAGACCGGCAGGCGCAGCGATATGGTCCGCAAGGAGGGCTTGAGCCGAATAAGTTTCTTGCACTCTGCCGACGGCCAGTCTATGTACTTGGTTGAATCCGCCGTAGCCCAGAACTTTCTTTCTTCATCCTCGCTTTTAAAGTCAGGAATCTTTTTTTTCAGTTCTCTCATAGACTTTCGTTTCGTTCCGGTTCATATCCCGGACCGATATCACGCGAATCCGGTTCCGACGAATCATAAAAAGCAACGAATAAGCGCCGGTCGGCGCCGCTCTGCCCGAGTGCATAAAAGCGCTTTTCAGCTCTCGAATGCCGAACATCGCTCCTAACCACAAGGGGTCGTGAGAGAGGAGTTTCCAAACCAACGGCGGCATCTTCACTGGCGTCTGGCCTACGCTTATGGACGGACCTCGACGCGGGGGTGAAATCGCCGCACTCGGATTTCTTTCTGGCGGCTGCGGGTCTTGGCAATGTCGAAGGACCATTGCATCCGCATAAGTGTCTCCATCTTTACGCCGAAAGCCTTCTCGATGCGTAGTGCCATCTCCCCAGACAGGCCGGCCTTGCTGTTCAGTAAGCTGGACAGGGCAGGGCGCGACACTTGGAGCGCGGCGGCGGCGGCGGTCACAGACAGGCCAGCCGGCTCAATAATCTCCGTTCGGATGAAATCGCCGGGGTGCGGCGGGTTCTTCATAGGCATAGTTGGTACTCCCGTTTGCTAGTGGTAATCTTCTAAATTCAAATAGCAGATTTCGCGATCGTCCTCGATAGTGAACGTCAAACGTCGGTTGCGTGCCACGCTCAAACTCCATGTTCCTTTGCGGTCCCCGGTCAACGTGTGAACGTTCCAGACCGTGAGCGTTCGCAATTCCTCGACTTCCTGGATGGCGTCAAGAAACGCGAACATTCTTCCGCAGCTTGTCGACGGTGGTCTGGCGGAACGCCTTTGGCGCTGTCCTCGGAGTAAAGGCGCTTAACTCCCTTGTGTGCGAAGCTGCGAATTTTCATCGCGACAGGCCGTAGCTTGTAGCTTAACACTTGTCAATAGAAACTTTTGGCCAATCGTACAGGAGTCGGTAAACACTCAGTCAAGTACATAATCACCGAATTTTTCGGAGTGGGCCAACACCTGCCACGCCGGTGTCGCTCCAAAAGTTCTTCCGGATTAATTGCAAGCTAAGAGTACACCTGCTACGGAAGCCGGGATCACAGATCACATTTGGACAGTTGCGGAGTTGATCTGCTGAGTAAAGGCCGGGATGATAAATTTGCAGCTCGAACCTGACATGGCGAAAAACGTGCTTGACGCCATCGACGAGACTCCTTGGGGCGTTCACCCATTGATGGGGCATGTCAGGTATCTAGCGCGTACCGCGGTCATTGATTGCTGAGGCTTTGGCAGTTCTCGGCCAGCTTTCCGAAAACCAACAATACTACGCTGGATGCCGATGCTGCAAACGACATGAGTCGGCCCGGATGACGGCCATGGCGTTTTTCAACTTGGATAAATCAAAACGTGAGAGCCGGTGGGTCGCGGCACGTTTACCGCATCCTGAACAAGGTCTACGCTCATCGATCTCTGCAAAGCATGATGCGCGGTAAAGTGAAAGGAACTGCCCGAGCCGTATTCGCTATCTACCCAGATACGGCCACCCATCCGTTCCACCAGCCGCGAAGAAATGCTGAGCCCCAGCCCGGTACCGCCATACTTGCGCGTTGTTGAGCCATCCGCCTGTGTAAAGGCTTCAAAGATCGCACGGTGTTTGTTTGCTGTTATCCCGATACCTGTGTCCTTAATCGCGAAGTGCAAACACACGTCTTTTTCCGTTTGGGATTCCCGGTGGACCTGAATCGTGACCTCGCCTTGTTCGGTGAACTTAATGGCATTGCCGACCAAATTGATAATGACTTGCCTCAGCCGGCCGGGATCCCCGATCAATGCGTCCGGTACGTCCGAAGCGATACGGCAGGCGAACCCCAGGTTTTTCTGTCGCGCCCGGAAGCGGAGTGCTTTTGTGGTTTCCTCCAGAGCGCCGCGCAAGTTGAAGTCAATCAAATCGAATTCCAGTTTGCCCGCGTCGATTTTTGAGAAATCCAGGATATCGTTGATGAGTGAGAGCAGAGAGTGGCCGGAATCCTTAGCCATATTCAAGAATTCACGTTGCTCGGCGGTGAGGTCCGAATCCAGAACTAAGTCGGTCATGCCCAAAATGCCGTTCATGGGCGTGCGAATCT
>JBBSHP010000314.1:0-5955 GCA_038232555.1 Bryobacterales bacterium | reverse complement strand
CGGAGATCAAGGCGATCGCCTCTGGCAATCCTGCTGTCGTTGAGAAAATCAAGATCGATACCGAGGTTCGCAAGCTAGATCAACTGCGCGCCGTTCATGCTAATCAACAGCGCCATATCCGTTGGGAGATCCGCGACTTGCCACGGCAGATCACGGAGGCGAAACAGCATTTGGACGATATCGAAGCTGACTTGGCGACTAGAAATGCAAACGAGTCCGACGAGTTCAGCATGACAGTAGGAAATCGCGTTTTCTCCGGCAAGGGTGCGAGGGAAGAAGCGGCCAAAGCTCTGACAGCTACGATCCTTTCGTGGCGCGACGATCAGACCATGCAGCCGCGCGGTTCTCTCCGGGGTTTCGAAATATTAAGCCGGGGCAAGGGCAGTGGATTTGGACTGCTCAATGAGGACGAGCGTATTCCGGAGCTGTTTGTGCGCGCGCGAGCTATCTATTCGGCAAACCTGAATTGCAACAACCCCATTGGCACCGTCCAGAGTATCGAACATACCTTGAGGAATTTAGACAAACTAGCGGCTGAGCAGCAGAATCGCTTGGCTCGCATTGAGAAGGACTTTGCGGACTACCAGTCGCAGGCAGATCGCCCTTTCGATCACGAGGAGCGGCTGAAGCAACTGCTCGCTCGTCAGTCTGAAATCAATTCCTTGTTGGACCTCGACAAAGGGGATCAACAGGGGGTCGACTCGGGTACCGACCTGAAGGATGAGTTGGACCTGGGACGGACGGCCGCCGCTCCAGCAACTGATCGCTCTGAGATAACGAGAATGGCCGAAACGTACATGCGCGCATCGAAAACCGCTATTCGAGAAATGCCTATTGTTGAGCGCATGGCACCGCAAACTGGCCCCGTTACGGGCAGAGCTGTTGCAAAGAATGAGGCGCATGTCGCAGTATCGACCGCTGCCAACAGCTTTTTCGTCCTACCGTCAGCATTTCTAGGCCGCGATATACAAATTGGGGAACGCTTATCGTTGCGCTTTCAGCAAGGCCGCGCCTCGATCGACAGTGGGCACGACCGGGGAAGATGATTTGTTTGCGGGCAATTGGGCTTGGGCCGCTTCCTGATGATAATACGGGGTTGTTCGCCGCTTTCGAGCGGAATCTCCACTGTCAGCATGGGCGATCCTCACAGGACGGCGCACGCATGCGTTCGCGCCGGAACGCTCCAGCACAGAAAGAGTAAATTGTGGCACGTACGTAGTGTTCGCGCTTCTCGGGGAGAAGATGTACTACCATGCCAGCAACCAAGGAATCGGAGCGCACAGTGAGGCTTGCTATTGTTTGGTGTTTGCCGTTCATCTAAGCCGTCGAGTGGGCGGAACCGCTGAGGACCGCTGAGGTGTTTCAGTGTACGGCCGGTAGATTGTTGGTTATAATTGTGCTACCCGCGCTCGCTTCTCTTCGGAAGGACATCTATACGTGAAGGCGACGATCATTTTCATCCTACTCGGCGCCATACCGCTGTTCGGTCAAACGGCGGAACTTTCCGGCGTTGTCCGAGATCCCTCGCAAGCGGCGGTTTCTGGCGTTACGATCAGCTTGATCAACTCTGCCACGGCAACCACCCGCAGTTCTTTGTCGAATAACGAGGGAGTCTACAGCTTTCCTTACCTACCGCCAGGTTCATACACAGCTACCGTAGAAGCCGCCGGCTTCCGCGCAATTCGGCGGACTGGGATAGATCTCGCCGTTGGCCAGACAGGTCACATCGACTTTACGCTGGAGTTGGCCACACTTGGCGAGTCAGTTACGGTGACCAGCGCAGCGTCACGCGTGCAATCCGATTCAGCGACGGTCAGTACCGTCGTGAACCGGCAGTTTATCGAGAACTTGCCATTGAATGGACGAAGTTTTCAATCTTTGATCGCCCTCACGCCTGGTGTTGTTATGACCAAAGCCACCTTTGGCGAGCAGGGCCAGTTCAGCGTGAACGGTCAGCGAGCCAATGCCAACTACTTCACCATCGACGGGGCGAGCGCGAACATCGGCGTCAGTGCGGGCCTCACTCTTGTGCAGTCCGCTTCCGGGTCTTTGCCAGGACTCGGCGCAACCGGAGGGACCAATACTCTTGTGTCCGTGGATGCGCTGGAGGAGTTTCGCGTTCAAACTTCTTCCTACGCTCCCGAATACGGGCGCACTCCGGGAGCGCAGATCACGATTCTGACACGTTCCGGCACGAATAAAGTGCACGGAGCGCTGTTCGATTATTTCCGCAACGACGCCCTGGATGCGAACGATTGGTTTGCGAATGCCAACTCCCTGGCAAAACCGGCGCTTCGACAGAACGACTTTGGCGCGGTGCTCGGCGGGCCGGTGTTTATACCGAAAATCTACAACGGGCGAGATCGAACGTTCTTCTTTTTCTCTTACGAGGGGCTGCGGCTGCGCCAGCCGCAAGTGGAATCAACCGACGTTCCTTCCCTCGAAGTACGCACGATCTCGCCTGACAACCTGCAACCTTACCTGAATTGTTTCCCTGTGCCGAATCGGCCAGCCACCCGCTACGGTTTCGCGCCTTTTATCGCCAGTTATACGGATATAGCCACATTGAACGCGACGAGCCTACGGATCGATCACAGCATCGGCAGTCGCGTCACTCTGTTTGGCCGATTCAATTACGCGCCTTCCAATACGACGGCACGGCTTTATTCCATCAACAATCCAACAGACACTCTTGCGAACACAACGACGCTCACGCTGGGAGCGACGTTCTTGATCTCGCCTCGGTTGAGCAACGAGCTGCGGATCAATTCAAGCCACACGACGGGAGAGAGCTATAGCCGTTTAGACAACTTTGGGGGAGCAACGCCGATCAGCGCCTCTGATTTTTTTCCATCGTTTGCCGATCCCAAGAATTCGTTTGGAGGATTCTTCCTTTCAGGCGGCATTAACTCCAGTTGGTATCTGGGCAAGAATGTTGCAAACGCCCAGCGCCAATACAACGTAACAGACACATTCTCATTCATAAAGGGTTCGCACCAGATTAAGTTTGGAGTGGATTACCGGCGTCTCGGTACATTTAACGGACCGCGGGCATACGATCAATTTGCCTATTTCACAGGAGGAACGGGCGCAACCTCCGGGCGTACTTCGCTGGTTGTTGTTGAGGCCCAAGACGCCGGCTCTATCCACTTCCTGAACATGTCATCTTTTGCCCAGGACACGTGGAAGATAAGTAGCCGCTTGACGCTGACCTACGGCCTTCGTTGGGAAATTAACCCCTCCCCGCAGGGCGGCTCGAACCATCCCTTGTACACTTTCGAGAACTACCAAAACCCAAAGCAGTTGCAGCTCGCTCCGAAAGGCACGCCGCTGTATCAGACTACGTGGCGCAATTTGGCCCCGCGGCTGGGCGTGGCTTATCAGTTTTCGCAACGGCGAGGCCGCGAGACGACGTTACGGGCCGGTTTCGGTCTGTTCTACGACCTGGGTACGGGACTGATCGGACAAGCGGCCAGCAGTTTCCCTTATTACCGCTCGGTCCAATTCTATGACGGCATCTTCTTCCCGTTACCCGCAGCGGCTTCGCATGCGCCTCCGTTCAGCCTTCAGCCTCCGGTGGCTTCCATTTACGGTGCGGAGCGAGGGTTAAGACTGCCGGTCACTTACCAATGGAATGTGGCTCTGGAGCAGTCCTTCGGGCAGAACAACGCGCTTTCCGTTTCGTGGGTCGGCGCGGCTGGGAGGCGGCTATTGCGGATGGACTATTTCGTGAACCCGAACGACAACTTCACGTATGCCTACCTGATCCGCAACACCGCATTTTCGGATTTCGAGTCGCTACAGGCGCAGTTTCAGAGGCGGCTTGCGAAAGGCTTGCAGGCGCTCGCCTCCTACACGTTCGGACATTCGCTGGATAATGCATCCAATGATTCGGCGTCGCATCTGGCGGCGGTGATCGTCAATCCGCAACGCGATCGGGGGCCGTCCGACTTCGATATCCGGCACACGCTTTCCGCGGCTTTCTCGTATGATCTGCCCCAGCTTTCGCACCGGACCTGGGTTGCTTCCCTAATGAACCATTGGGCGCTCGATGGAGTGTTCAGCTTTCGCACGGCGACACCCGTGGATGTGACGTTCACGCGCGATCTGGGGTATGGAGCGTATAGCTTCCGTCCCGACCTTGTGGCGGGCATGCCGTTGTATATTGACGATCCGGCATTAGCTGCTGGACGGCGTTTCAACCCAGATGCGTTCGAGCTGCAGGGCGGCTTTCCCGGACGCCAAGGAACGCTGGGGCGGAACGCGTTGCGCGGGTTTCCCTTGAGTCAGGTGAATTTTACGATTCGGCGGGAGTATCCGATCCTGGAACTGGCCAAGCTGCAGTTCCGTGCCGAGATGTTCAATGCGTTGAATCATCCAAGTTTTGCGGACCCGGTCGGTTTACTGTTGAGCCCACAATTCGGCTACTCGGTGCGAATGCTAGGGCAGGACCTGGGGCGTGGAGGAGTGAATGCGGGTTTGAATCCGTTGTACCAGGTGGGCGGGCCGCGATCGATACAGTTGGCTTTGCGATTGGTGTTCTGAAGGATGAAACTCATATTGGGAATGCTGTTTGCTTCGGCGTGCCTTGCAAAAAGCCCTCTGTACTTTGAACCGAATCAGGGACAGGCGCATACGAGCGTGCAGTTTCTATCGCGGGGTGTTTTCCTGAATTCAGCCAGCGCGGCTATCGTCTCAAACGGCAAGACGATGACGTTCAGACTGGAGCGCGCAAACGCGCAAGCCCGTGCAGAAGCTCTCGATCCTCTGCCTGGCGTCAGCAATTATTATCTTGGCAACGATCCCAAGAAATGGCGCACCGACATTCCGCACTTCGCCCGCATCCGCTACTACGATGTATATCCCGGCATCGACGTCATCTATTACGGCAACGCCGAAGGGAAGCTTGAATACGACTTCATCGTTCAGCCCGGCGCTAACCCAAATCAGATCCAAATCGCATTCAACGAACCCGTTCACATAACTTCAGAGGGCGACCTACTTATCGCCGGTGTGCGGCAACACCGGCCGAAGGTCTATCAGGCGGGTCATAACATTGAGTGCAGTTATGTCGTTAGCCGAGGCAGACAAATTGAGCTTGCTCTTTCGCATTATGATCGAGCCGCGCCCCTGACTATCGATCCTGTAATCGAATACGCCACATACCTGGGCGGCAATGCTTTTGACATTGCGACCGCGGTCACGGTGGATGGAACCGGCGCGGCGTACATCACAGGCTACCTGAAATCGCCTAACTATCCGAGCCTTGACCCGTTCCAGCAAACGTCGGGGATCGGACAGGATATTTTCGTGGCGAAGTTTACGCCGTCGGGCAACGCGCTTGCCTGGTACACCTATATAGGCGGAAGCGCTTCGGATAGCGACCAAGCCATCGCGCTCGATGGCGCAGGCAATGTGTACGTAACCGGCTGGACCGCTTCTAACGATTTCCCGGTCAAAGGAGCAGCGCAGTCTGTTTTCGGAGGCGGCTACGAGAATGCCGTGATCTTCAAGTTATCTTCGGCAGGCAAGTTGGTTTACTCAACTTATCTTGGAGGTAACAACCAGGAGCGCGCGCTTGGCCTGGCTGTTGATTCGACCGGTGCCGCCTTTATTGCCGGATTTACCTGGTCGGCCGATTTTCCGCTTAAGAACGCATTGCAGCCCACTATGACCGGACGCCCCGACGCCTTTGTCGCGAAGCTCTCGCCGACGGGCGACCGCTTCTTGTTTGCAACCTACCTCGGCGGCAGCGGTATCGATTACGGAGAGGCGTTGACGCTCGATCCGGGCGGCAATCCGATCGTGGTCGGCCTGACGATCTCTCCCGACTTTCCCATCGTAGGCGGTTTGCAGAGGACCCTCGGCGGATCGGGCGTCTATCCTACGAATGGCTTCATCGCGAAGCTGTCCTCCAGCGGTGACCGGATTCTAGCGAGCACGTATTTAGGCGCG
>JBBSHP010000313.1:0-5958 GCA_038232555.1 Bryobacterales bacterium | reverse complement strand
CTGCAGTTTTCTTCCGTAGAAAAGTTGGCCTCCAACTCCGTAAGGTTCCGCGGGTACTCTTCCATCTCGCCGCATTTTATCTACTGCGCCTACCTGAGTCAAGCGGATATCCAGCTTATGCTATTCGCCCCTGACGCTGTAACCTTCAGTGGCGCGATTCCTTACTCGTGGCAGGTGAGCCGAATTGGGCTGGCCTCTCGATCAATCAACCAAAAGGAGACTACTTATGAACCTTCACACCCTGCTAAGAGGGAAAACAGCTCTTGCGATGGCTCTCTGCGCCGCCGCGTGCTCTCAATTCAGTTCGGCCCAAGTCGCGCCGCCTGTGATTCTACAGATCGACCTGACAAACAACGTCTTGTACTTCCAAGACACCTCGGACATTTCCAAGTACGCGACCGAGCCCAACGTCACTCCGCTGACAGCTAGCCTGCGAAACTTCTACAGGGTAGAAGGTATCGCCGACATTGTGGCAGTCAATGGCCAGCCGATGAAGGGGACTTACGCAAACGCCGCGGCGGCGACGGTGTTGAGAACTGCGCCCACGCCTGGCCAGGCCATCGCTGACACAGTGCGGCAGGCTATTACCGTCACCACCTTCGAAATCTTGAAAAGCGACGGTACCTCGATCGGAACCATTGTCGCGAGTGGATTGTTTTTCGGCGATGCGCCACCAGGATCTCCTTCGGCTGCCGCGGGAGGCAACTTCGTGATCACCGGTGGTACGGGAGCGTTTCTCGGCGCTCGCGGGCAAATGTCAGTCGCGGCTGCAGCGCCGGGAGTGGTTACTCAACGGAATGCCTCCATCACTGAGGACCCCGCGAACCGTCGCCGAAATGGAGGCGGAACACAACGGTGGGTAGCCCTTTTGATCCCCATGTCCGTGCCGCAAATTTTGACCACCGCCAGCGGGCCGGCCGTGACCCACTCCGGCGACTTCTCCCCTGTTACTTCGGCTAAGCCGGCTGCGGCGGGCGAGGTTTTGTCTCTGTTTGCTACCGGGCTTGGCCCGACGGTGCCCGCAGTCGATCCTGGGCAGCCTTTTCCGTCCAATCCGGCGGCCACCGTCAATTCGCCCATCGAGGTGAAGGTGAATGGGAATTCCGCCGAGGTGCTAGGAGCGGTCGGCTACCCCGGCTCGCTGGACGGTTACCAAGTGAACTTTCGGGTGCCTCAGGATACGGCAAAAGGAGTGGCCACCATTCAGGTGAGCGCGGCCTGGATTGCTGGAACCGCGGTGCGGATCGCGGTTCAGTAAACATCGGCCGCACCGGGCGGATCCGGGCAGTGGATCGGAGGCTGGCCGTCAGACCATGGCAGAAGCGACTCCCTCACGGTTGGCGCGGGACGGAAGCGGCCTCTTTAGGCTCGACCTGCTGGTCTCCAATGTTCGGCTGAACGCGTTTCAGAGGCTCGTTCAAAATTTCGCGGCGTTCACCCTCGGGGAGGGCAACTGCCGGTTTTTACCACCTGAGCCAGTAAATCGGAGCCAGTGCTGCGAGTGCAGAGACGACTTGCACCGCAAGGACCGGCAGCGCCGTTCGCGGAGCTCGCGGTAGCCACTTCAGGGCATAGAACACCACAACAGGCACCTGGCCGGCCATGAGTAGCTGCCAGATATGAGCAGCGGCTCCCTCATCCTTCTGAGGGGCAGGACCGAACATGGCAAGGTGATACAAAACTGTCGAAAGAGCTGCAAGGGACATGGCAATTGGGAGAATTGCGCTGGGCTGCCGGCCTGGGGAGACGTTCATTGGGGATCTTCAAAGTACTTTACCACATAAAGAAACCTTGAAGCGTCCGCTTCGTCGCCACGGGAATTACTTTCCCGGTTTCCCCAGAGGGTAGCCCTGCCATACGTATTCGAGCGCCTCCGGCAGAGTTTGTTGTTTGACGGCGCGGTCGCAGTGCCCGGCATTCTGCGCGAATACAAATTGATAATGATAGCCCTTGGCAGCCAGCACTTTGGCCATGTTCTCATTGGCCACGACCCAGTCGTGCATGTTGTCGCGCATAACATTGGGATTGAAAAGATCTTTGTCGCCGACCTCCATCCAGATACGGAGCGGCTTCGGCGGACTGGCGGAGATAAGCCTCTGATGCAACTCCCATGCGCCACCGGGAGTCTGGGAGTTGGAGGGCCACTGCTGGTTGACGTAGGTGCCTGAGTAAGTGAGAACCCGATGGTACAGGTCGGGACGATACCAAGCCATGATCATCGCCGCGGAGCCGCCGGAGCTGCAGCCCATGGTCGCGCGAGCGTCCGGATCTTTAGTCAATTTCACTTTCGCTTGCTTTTCAACAAGAGGGAGCACTTCTGTTTCGACGAACTCCGCATAGCGGGCAGACATGGTGTCGTACTCCAGGCCGCGCTGGCTGCCCTGCGCGTCGCCGCTGCCATTGCTTATGGAGATCGCAATCATCACAGGCACCCGGTGCTGCGCGATGAGATTGTCGAGGGCCGTGAACAGCTGCCGGTCAGGTCCATCGGCTCCGACGATGAATGGCGCTACCGTGCCTGGGACATATTGTTTCGGTACATACACGGTGAGACGGCGCGAGTCAGGGGCGGGGTGACTGGTGGCGACTACCATCTTAGCGGGGTCGGTGGGGTCTGCGGTGCCGTAGGTATTGGCCTCGCGAGCGATGCCAGGATAGAGCTTGCTGTCGGCGGATTCCATGGTGAAGGTGAGGATTTCACCCTGGGGGACGCCATCCTGCGCCGTCATCTCCGGTGCGGGGTTATGGGTGGGGCCGAGGATAAAATTCCCGTCCGTCTTGGCAGGAGCGTTGCTCCCGTCAGGCAAGTCGACGGCGGTGACGTAACCGGCCGTGTGGGGATCGCGAACCGGCGGTGCCGGGCGAGGAGGGCGGGGAGCGGGAGCCGGACTTTGGGCTACCGCTGGATGTGAGCCGGCTGTCAAGCCTATGAAGATGGCGATGGTTAGAAGACGGAACATGGGGACTCCTCTTTGTAATAGTAATTCCAATTGACCCGAGACGCAGGGGATTTAAATCGGGCAACTTCGTGAGCCAGACCGAACCCGTCCCGTTCAGTATCCACGTCTCAATGAATTATGTTCTCACGCGCGCCCCGGCCCTGGCCCTGACTAAAGATCAGAAAGCCGAGATCGAAATCCCTTGTTCGTAGGGGCAGCACGCAGCAAAAGGTGGCTACTAAGGGCCGACTGATTTTACTAGCGCAGCAGGGCCTGGCTAATCACTCTATTGCTAAGCAGTTTAACGTTTCCCGGCCTACCTCTCCAGAGCTGGGATACTTATGTTGATGAGGCTCGGTTCAGCCCTCATTGGCACGACACTACGGTGGCTAGCCGTCAGTCAAGCAATGAACTTCAGACCGAGGCCGCGGTATATTAAGGACGTGCATGGGATGCTTTCTCCATTCCCGCTAATTGCTGGCGTAGCTCAGTTGGTAGAGCATCTGATTTGTAATCAGAGGGTCGGGGGTTCAACTCCCTCCGCCAGCTCCATCTTTTCAGTGACTTAGAGCCATCCTCCTGAAGAGGTACCCGCTCAAAACCCGCGCAATTCAAATCAGATTCGAGCGCGATGGCGGCGGCCTGCATGCTTTCCGGAATTGCTTTCTGATAGTGCCGTAAGCTAATGCCTGGGTCGGCGTGTCGCAAATGCGTTTGTGTGGCCTTCGGATCTCGGGCTTTGTCGCCAAAGAGGGTGCCTGATGTTCTACGCAGCGATTGGAAATTGACGCCCGCAACCCGAGCTCTCTCCGCGATTGGCTTGAGCACACGAGACAAGTAGTTGTGGTGATCGATCGGAGCGCCTCTTCGCGAAGCGGGAAAGATCCACTGATCGGAATCACCCGAAGTCAACCCTAGCCACGCACCAAGCTCGCGGGCTAGATCCGGAGGGACGTAAACAAAAGCATCTGAGGCTCGTGACTTCGTGGGGGCCGGTTTGCCGGCCACAATGGCTTCATCGACGCGGAGCAGTTGACCCTGGACGTCGTCCCGTCGAAGCGCGAACGTCTCTTCTGGGCGAAGGCCGAGTTGGATGAATATTCGCAAGATGATTCGATCGCGCCCGGTAACCACAGACAGCAAACGTTGGCATTCCTCCAAAGAGAGGAATCGTTCACAAGGTTGCTTGCGGGACTTCGCCCGGAGTTTCCGAGCAGGATTTCTGTCAATAATTCGTTTATCAACAGCAAGCTCAAGGATCGCTCTCAGGTACAACACCATCTTTTGAAGTTGCGACCGGGATGCTTCGGCGCTCACGTATTCGTTGATAAACGCCTGGAGTTCGGTCGCAGTAAGGTCCGAAACGCGTTTCGAACCGATGGTCTGAATGAGATGTTTCTCAATAAGGTGCTTGCTTGATCGCGCGGTGTGCGGCCCCCAATTTGGCTCACTGAGGGAGATGTACTCGCGAGCCATCTGTTCAAAGGTCGCCGCGCTGTCAGGACGAAGGTAGCGACCGATAGACTCGGCGATCAGAAGATCCAGCGTACGTTGAGCGTCAGCCTTCGTCAGTGGACCGTTGTAGTCGAGCCCGATGCGATACTTCTCGGCCAGCTCACGCGTGATGACTTTTTCGCGTGACCGGCGCCGTTCGTCGCCACCTGATTCGGCGTAAACAAACCAGCGGGCCCAAAAGCGTCCGGGGCTCAAGCGCTTGAGTTCGCCGCGCCCTCTGCCCCTTTGTCGTGGCATTGATCTTCCGATGTTCTTGAGGTCAGAAGCTATTATCGCGCAGTTCACGTGTGCCTCGGTCCAGACGTCACCTGTGTAAGAAACGATTCAACGTCAGACTCACGAAAGCGGATTGCCTTCCCAAGTCGTACCGATGAAAGAGTCGGCTTTCGCCGGCCAGATCCGTGGTCGCGAACCCAGGCTAGCGATACCGCGAGCCAATCAGCTACTTCGGACACGGTGAGCAATCGGTCTCGCCTTCCATTCGGAGGCGCTGGAGGAACAGATCGTGGATCCATATCGATACATGCGACACCCGATGCAAATACCGCTCGCTTTCGTGAACAACCGAGAGTCGGACGGAGATAGTCGATTGAGAGATCGCGTTAACCGTCCAGCTAATGAGCGGTACTTGTTTGGCGCGGCATTTATCTGTGCCGTCCAACATTTTAAAAACTACCGGCTGAAAGCCGGTAGAATCCTTTGCGACTGAAAGTCGGGGGTGGCTGAAGCCGCCTGAAGCTTGCTCCGGCTGAGAGCCGGCTCAAGGCTCGGTGGGCGCTGTGATCTTCCTGCTGCGAAGTATCTTGTAACGATATTTTGTACACCAGATCAGGTGATACTTCAGATCGAAGACCGCGTGCGCGCTGTGCCTGTATTCCGCCATCTTCCCTATTCTCGTCGGGATCAGGCGGCTTGAAGCAGACCGCCTGAAAGGCGGTGGGATTAGACCGGGCGGGAGGAGCTAAATCGCGACCAATTCATCGCCTCAGACGGAGGTGAATTGATCGCGGGGTGGAGCAGCCTGGTAGCTCGTCGGTCAGACCACATATCGCGAAAAATCAGCGCGTTTTGAACTTTGTACAGCAGATATACAGCAGAATTAGAGAAACTTCTGCGTTTACCGACTTGTAATCTGGTGGATGTACGCCCGCTCCAGAAAACCATAGAAGCGCAATGGTCTGACTGCTATACTGATGACCGGAAAGGGCTATTGTCAGAGAGGCAGGGCGGAAAGGCTGGAACTCCAATGACAGAGATCACGCTTCAATTGCCCGAAGACATCGCTGCTCGCTTGGCGGCGGAGTGGAAGAATCTTCCGCGCGCCGTATTGGAGAGCCTCGCCTTAGAAGCCTATCGCGCCGAAATTCTCACCACGGCCGAGGTCCAGCAACTACTCGGTTACGATACCGCCTATGATCTAGATGGTTTCCTCAAGCAACACGGCGTTTATTTAGAATACACACCCGAGGAGCTTGATCGCCAAGCCGAAAATAGCCAGCGGCTT
>JBBSHP010000312.1:0-5984 GCA_038232555.1 Bryobacterales bacterium | reverse complement strand
CCGCTCGCATTCCTGTACGCCGACAGCACATCCTGCGCAGCGGTCCCAAAACGCCGCCGCAACTCGTCCAACCAGATCGAATCGGAAGCCCCAGGGTCGTAACTCAGGCGCCCCCAGAGTTGGTAAAACATCCAGTAGCGCTCAAATTCCCATCTCCAGAAGATCCGATTCTGGTTGGCTTCCGTGAACACGCCCCAACTGCCTGGACGATTCCCAAAGCCCTTCTGCGCCAAAGGAGGATCGATCTCAAAGCCGATCGCATCTCCCAGGTGAAAGGTGGAAACGGCGCGGCGCACGAAATCCGGGTTGCCCCACAGCAAGAGACGATGCGACCCGAGCCCCCACAATTCCCAGTAGAACTGGTAAGAGTGCGGCTTCTCCAGGAAATTCAAGTAGCTGTAACCCGGATACGTTTCAGCCGGTTGATACGGCCGCCCCACATCCTCGGCCCAGTATTTTGTGGAGACGCGCGTCGGCACACCTACCTGTTCAGCCGCATCGATCATGTCCTTTGCCACGGCCCACGCACGCAAATCAAGGTAGACCGGGCGCCCCGCATCGCGGATCGCCGTATAGATGTAGTCCCGATAGAACCGCACGCGGTCGTCCTTCGGGATGCCCGACTCTTCATTGGTTCGCATCTGCACGCTGCGAATCGCCGGACACAGTTGAAGAATCTTCTGGAGAGCCGCATGGCTGTACGGTCCAATGTTCTCCCGAGTGATGCCCTCCGTCGTGGGCGTCATCCTGGTCTGGATATTGTGTTCCCACACGCCCAGCGTGAAATCGATCCCATGGTCGGCTGCGGCTTGGGAGATGTATTGCAGCATCCGCAAATTCATGCTCCTCTGTGCTGCGCTTAAGCCGGGAACGCGGATTTGTGGAAACTCGGGTAGGTCCAACCAGAACGGATAGGGCGGCGCAAGATAGTTGGTCTGATGCGCAAACACCAGATTGAAACGATTGAAGCGATTCCGCGCCAGCATAGCAAAGTAGGCGTCCCAATAATCTTGCGAGTAATACCAGGTTTTTTCGAGTTCCTCGTTGTGCAGAAAATAGCGGATGCCGCGCATCGTGACGGAGGGACAGCCTGAAGCATCGGAAACATGGCCGCTGGCGCGGATCTGGGCGGCGGCCTCGATCAACCCGTACATCAGTCCACGTTGATCGCTGCCCGTGACTCGCTGGCTATCGACGCGATAGCACTCGGGCTGACCAGGGACGACAATGCTTTGGCTGGAGAACGCGGTTTGTGACAGCCCACGCGCGGTGAGCGCAAGCCTGACTTCGCCTATGCCGAATTCAACCGGACCCGCCAGCAACGGAGCGGCCGCTAACAGTAGGATGCTGTGCGGCAGCCCAACATTGCGAACGCCCATGCAGCTCGTTTCAGCTAAGTCAAAAGCCCTTTTACGCGGCTCTCGACTTGGGCTCTCACCTTCGGCGTGATCAGGTTCTCCAGGAACCCCAGGTCTGCGTCAATGGTGACATCCTTATCCGTCACCAGCACCGTCCCACGAATCGGCGCAGTCATGAATCCCATTTTCGCCGTTAGAGAAAAATTCATGGTTGATCCGTCCCAGCTCTTGACAGGATTCATCACCTGCACCGGTCCTACCGCCAAGCCTTTGAACACATCGTCGATCGACCGGTCCACCGCCTTGGTGACTTCGGCCTGCGTCTTGTTGTGAGAGATAGTGACCTTCATGGGTGTCTACTTGTACTGAAATTCCCAGTCATATTGAATGCTTGGATCGTTGTAAGGAATGCGGCCCTCATCGGCCGGGTCGTAAAGCCGATTCGTCATATAAACCAGCAGCGCAGGGTCGCGGCCAATTACTTTGTAGCCGTGTGCTACTCCGGGCGGGATCAGCAACTGCCAGGATCGCAAGGTCCCGAGATACAGCGTATTTCTCACACCATGGGTGGCCGAATGCCGGCGGAGATCAACCAGCGCGACTTGCAGCATCCCCTGCACGGGCGCCCAGCAATCGGTCTGGTGTCGATGGAAGTGAAATGCCTTGATGGTCCCCGGATAACTTAGGGCGGCCGAGATTTGCGTCGATGCATGGGGAAAATCCGACGAAAGCCCCTGCCCTAGGCGAGCGATTTCGAGAAAATAGCCCCGATCGTCGGGCCAGAGTTGCATCGGGCCGACCTTGACGCCCGCAATTAGATCCGGCGAGCCGGGCGACGTGATCAGCTTGCCTATGCCTTTGTCGCACACGGGAGTGATCAGTTCAGTGGGGTCGGGTTGATCCGGATCCGTTGCGCTCTCCAGAGATTCACGCAAGTAAGCCACGCTCATAACAGTGACGCCGCGGTAATTTGAGTGGCTTCCATTTGGGCTTGGCTTGTTTCTGCCACCAGGTTGGTGGCGCGCCGCAACGAATCGAAAGTGCCTGCATCGGTCCACCAGCCCTCCAGGTGGGCGAAAGTCATCGTGCCTTCCTGGATGTATGCGTTGTTAACGTCCGTAATTTCAAGCTCTCCGCGCCGCGATGGCACCAATGTTCTGGTCTTGTCGAATACGGTACCGTCGTACATGTAAATTCCCACTACTGCGAGATCGGACTTCGGGTTGGCGGGTTTTTCCTCGATGCCCAGGATGCGCTGGCCTGAAAGTTCGGCTACTCCGAACCGTTCCGCGTCCGGGACTTTCTTGAGCAGGATCTTTGCACCACGCTCCTGCTTGCGAAAATCCTGCACTGCTTCGCGAACGCTGCCCTCAATAATGTTGTCACCGAGAATGACGCAAAGCTTCTCCCCGTCCGCGAAATGCTCGGCCAAAGCCAGGGCGTCGGCTATACCGCCCTCGCCCTCCTGGTACGTGTAGTCGAGATGCACCACTCCGAACTCTTTCCCGTTTGCCAGCAGCCTGAGAAAATCTCCGGCGTTGCGGCCTCCGGTTACGATCAGGATCTCGTTGATGCCCGCTTCCACTAACGTCTGAATCGGGTAGAAAATCATCGGCTTGTCGTAAATCGGAAGCAGATGCTTATTCGTGATTTTGGTAAGAGGGAAGAGCCGGCTGCCCGTACCGCCTGCAAGTACAACGCCTTTCATAACAGACTATGATACCTTGCTGATGGAACTGGCCGGGGCCGGGGCTGAAGCGACCTGAGTCAACAGAGGTATCTATTGAGTCGATAAAAGGGCAACCGGAGACAAGGGCCGGTCCTGTCCGAAAAAGCCTTGGTCGGAAAGTTCCTTGTAGACTGAGCCTGCTACGCCTGACGCCACGGGTCCACTGATCGGGCGACCTCCCGTCAGCAGTACAGTCACTGTGATCCGATTGGTCCCGACATCGTTGAAGGAACCGAACCAGCCCAAGTGCACGCCTGGCGACCGTTCATCCGAACAGGTGCCGGTTTTGCCGAGAATAGGGTCATTCTGGCCATAGCCGGCGCGACGCGCGGTACCGTATTCCACGGCGCCCATCATTCCCGGTTTAAGCTCCGAAATCCACTGCTGGATGTCGAGCCGCCGCTTAACCCGCGGCACGAATTGCGCGACCTCTTCCTGCGATTTCGGCTTCTGGAGGTAATAGAGCGTGCCGCCATTCGCAATAGCGGCAACCAGCCCGGTTAACTGCAGAGGTGTCAAAGTGATCCCTGAACCGAAGCTGGTCATCATTCCGACGCCGCCTTCTTGCGGAGGGGCCTTGGGAAGACCGCCTGCTTGTTCCCCGGCGATATTCAAGCCCGCTTTCTCCCCCAAGCCGAACATACGGGCATACCGCGTGACCCGCTCAAAACCGAGCCGCGAGCCGATCGTAGCGAAGTACGTATTGTTGGATCGGGCCAGCGCCTCCGTCAAGTCCATGTCTGTCCGCCGGCTGATGTGAAGCAAAGTGTTGCGTTCGATCAGACCTTCGTTCAACCCACCCAGGGCGGCCACCAACTTGATGGTGGAACACGGCTGAAAGCCGCTCTTGTAAGCCAGTCCCTGATTGACGATGGTGAGAATGCGCCCGGTGCGGGGGTCGGCCACAATCACGGTTCCGTTAAACGGCCCGAGCGCCTGCACCGCTGCACGCCGAACCTTCAGATCTTCCCCATCTACGCTATCGGCTGCCGTAGAATCGGCGAAGGTGGGCTCTGTCCAGGGATTCCAGATCACTCTTTGCCGTAGCCGGCGCAATCTCGACAGATGGCTGACCGGATGATGAGAGGCCGCCAGCAGCAGCCGGCTGCCGCGAGATTTCGTCCGATGTGACACCGCTTTGGCGGATCGAGTGCGGGAGCCGCTTGCTCTACCTGATTGCTTCTTAGGGGCCACTCGGGATTTCTGTTGCGTCTTGGCACCGTGATGACGGGCAGCTACTGCGGAAAAAGGGAAACACCCCAACGCCAGTATCACAACCAGAACGCGCATCGTTTGTCGATCCATAATCCTCACTACAACCTATAATTGCGAAGCAAATCTAAACCTGGTACTCAGTTTGCCATCGCCATCTCTTTTAAAACATTATGTAGTACGTTGTCCCTCGCGTCAAGCGGCAAGTTCAGCTGCAAACTAATTCTTAAGAGCTAACGGCAGATGGGCCGAGTAACTTTAACACTTTGAGCAAACAATCTTACGATCTCCTAAGGATGTGCTGCGTTCGGCTGTTCGGTCTTGTAATCAAGCATACCAAATACCAAGGTCGCCTAAGAAAAGCTTGCGGGGGCGGGAAGGACAGCGTAACGCAAGCACATGAGATCGGGTGCTGTGCTGAGGGATTATTTTGGTGGAACTGCGCCGCCTGCCGGCCAGTTTGTATCGCCCACTCGTTTCAGGTTCATTTCGAAAAACCGGACGGGCTCCTTGCCGGGTACGATACGATCGCCTACTTCGCGCCAGGTTCCTGCCTGAATCACCGCGGTGTACCGAAGCGTCACGGGTCCTGCCGGAATCTCCCAGGTGTACCCATCCGCTGTAGGCTTCAGCTCGAAATCTCCAACTTGGCCCATAGCGTACGAGTGCAGCGTGAATGCGCCCGTTGCTGGGTCCACGGAGATCGTGCCGAAAGCGTTGAATGTAACCTTGCCGTCAGGGTCGTATCCGCGGCCCTCGATAACCTTGACGGATCCGTCCAGGAATGGTCCGATACGCTCCGTCTGGGTAATCGTATGTTTCGTTCCGGAGGGCAGCAAAGTCCACGCCGTTCCTCTCCATACGCCGTCCATGTACGAAAGCGGCGCCATGGCCTGCCGTTGACCCGCGATGAGCGCTGGGGCGTTCGGGGGGCCTTGTGCCAGAGCTGGACAGGAAAGCGTAATGGTCAGAATCGGGAGTGCAATCAGAAAGGTGAAATGGGAGATCAAAATGGTGCCTCAGTCCGAGCCTTGCGGATAGGTAGCCTCGGTTACCGTAGCACATCTTTGCGGGACGTGGGTAAGTGGGCAGGAATTCCGGCACCGGCTGATACGACGCTCACTCCCCGGTATGCGGGGGTGAGCGTCGATGAAAGGTGCGCTGGCGTGACGTCAGGGAGTACCAGAAATGGAAACGGCAATTCCCGATTCCGCCGCCGCGCGTTCTACTTTGCTCCGCTTGTCTTTCGGGACCAGAAAGTTAAAGGACTTGCCCAGAGCCTGGACGTCCAGGCGGGTCACCTGGTACGCTCCGCCGGCTCGAACCAGCCGCAGGGAACTGCCGCCCAATCCGGACTTGGTTTCCACCGAGCCCGAAAGAATCGTCATCTCCTTGCCCTGCTCGAAAACGTGCGTCCGATTAGCCTCGCAACTCTCGCGCATGCCCATGCACAAGCTGGCCACCATGCCGAGGCCTGTGCAGCGCTACGCGAACTCGAGGGGGTTGCACATGCGAGACATGTCTCGCCTTACTGGATTAGCCTCGTTTATTGCGGCTTAGGCCAGGACGGCTTGGCGTTCGAATGGCTCGGCCGAGCCCATGTTGAGCGGGATGTATGGCTGGTTTGGTTGAGCGTCGAGCCCCGCTTCGACCGGTTGCGAACGGACCCGCGTTTCGACGCCTTG
>JBBSHP010000311.1:0-5992 GCA_038232555.1 Bryobacterales bacterium | reverse complement strand
TCGGCGGTCACGATCAGCGCGAACGCCTGAAGCTCCGTGGTCACGTCGAGTTTTGCGTTGCCGTCGTTATCGAGCAACACTTCACCGACATTATTGGCGCGGCCTTCCGGAGTAATCGCCCACATCACGTAGGTCAGATACTCAGGACCGTAGGCGGAGGCGGAGCCGAGCTTGTGCATTTCGGCCTTGACCTCGATGTATCCCTTACGGCTGTTCACATCCGCATGTCCCGTGGACTGGGGCGACAAAGCCGTTCCGCGAAGATCGACTTTGGTCCAACCACTTCGATTCCGATAACTGACGGCCGGAACACTGCGCGACACAACGGTCACGCGGTAAATCGGCGCGGGCATGTCCGTACCGATATTTTGAGGGTGCAGGTTCTGGGTGGGATTGGGGTCCTGGGCACATACCAGGGTGCCCGAAATCGCGAGGATGCTGTAGATGAGCTTATTCATAATGTTTGTTTACCTGCACTTGAGCAATTTTGATACCAGCCGTGCGGAGGCTAAACGTTGTTACGAATAAGCCACCACGCTCGACCGCTATCTACAAGTTAGCAGGCGCGGGAACATTTTGCCGAGCTGCGGTATCCAGGGGCGGCTAACAGGGACTAGGGATTCGGTGCGGGAGTGTCATTGGGGGCCCGTTTCCACCGAGCGGGTCGTAATACAACAACGAGCAGCAGAAAAGAACCGATAGAACCAGCACGCCCTGAACAATCCAAGAGAGTGTCGCCTGGTGAGCGGTTGTAGCCTCTTCCTGGCTCGCCCAATTCTTTCTATGCTTCTCATACAATCCTTCAGCCCGCGTCCGCATGGGCAAAAAGCAAACCGGTTCAGCGCAGAAAGTCTTTTCGTCCCGTCGAGTGAATCGAGCGCCGCATCTATCTCATCCGCAGCCAGAAAGTCATGCTCGATTCCGACCTGGCCGACCTGTATCAGGTGCCACATTCCGCCTCAATGAGGCAGTAAAGCGCAACCGCACGCGCTTTCCCGAAGACTATGTTTCAGCTCACTGATGATGAGCGTGCATCTTTGACATCGCAAACTTGCGATGCCAAACAAGCCGTCGCTCCCTGCCCTATGCCTTCACCAAGCACGGTGTGGCTATGCTCTCCTCCGTACTACGCATCAGCCGGACCGCCCGAATGGAAAAGCTGGAAGCCACGCAGAAGCAGCACACTTCCGTCATCACCGTCGTCGTTGACGAAATCAAGAAGATAAAAGCTGCCCCGCCGACCCCTTCAAAACGCCAGATCGGTTTCAAAGCCACAGAAAACAACTAACCACAACGCTTACGCACTTAGAACGAGTTTGCCTCCGGCGAACGGGTTGGAAGGGGAAATGTGTTCTGGCACTGAATGTTGTATGGTTTTGTCAAATTAATCCAGTTCCCTAAAAAGCTCGTCAAGAGAAAGGCCAATCGTAGAGGAAGCAACTTCCAACCTACCTCCGGCCGGTTCTCTAAAATTGCCTTCGGAGCACACATAGGCCCGGCGTTTGACAGGGTCCAAAATCCAGATGTTTGGGACTCCGAAGGCCAGGTAGTCATCCACTCGCTCTTGCATCCCGCGCAGGGTGTCGTCTTTCGAGAGCACCTCAATACAAATCAGCGGCGGACGTGTAAAGACCGGCTCGATTTCCTGGTCGCGCGAAATCACACAAACGTCCGGGATGCGGAACCGGTTTTCTGCCACTCGTAGCCGCTGCTCGGGAAGGACGTGGACGTGCCACTCGCGCTGCCGGGCAAAGATCAGCGCAACCAGGGCGCCTTGCAGGTTGCTGTGATTATATTCACCGCCATTGCGGGCCACGAGTTGCCCATCGAGCAGCTCTAAATCAGGATGGTAGCTGTTAGCCAGATATTCGCTGGTCGGGACGAACGTTACTGTCGACATTGGCCCTGCTGTCATGAATTGTCGCACGTGCGCCGTGCTCGCCCTGGTTCAACATTAGCTTAAGCGAGCCGGTGACCTCATGCCCCGGAGCCGCGTCCATGTCGGTGTAGTTTGCACAATCAAACGGGCAAGGCAGCCAAAAACGAATGATATACTTGAGACGGCTTCAATACGCGGCATCTACACGCACTCATCAAGCAAGCCCACAAGCAGGTAAATGGATGGCGGCCACCCTTCTCCTCCATAGACGGCTCCTTTTTCTTTCTCTCTCGCTCTTATTAGTCTTCTCGCGGGCTGGCGCGGCGGACGATAAGCCCTCTTCCACGGCGCCGAATCGGGATGCCCGGGTCAGCATCGAACCTCGCATTAAACCAACGCCTGACAAGCCGGGCTCCGAGAAGCAGGCGGTGTTGGAGCGGCGCGGCGGCAGCATCCGTATCGACACGACATTAGTTCAAATCAACGTGACCGTGACGGATCCCTTAAACCGGTTTGTGACTGGTCTGGATAAGGATTATTTCAAGCTTTTCGAGGAAAAGATCCAGCAGGAGATTAGCCAGTTTTCCAGCGAAGACGCGCCCTTGTCCATCGGGCTGGTATTTGACACCAGCGGAAGCATGGGATCGAAACTGCAAAAATCGCGTCAAGCCGCCGCTCAATTCTTTAAGACCGCCAATCCTGAAGATGAGTTTTTTTTGATCACGTTCAACGACCGTCCCGAGATGGTGGTCCCCTTCACCACCGATACCGAGGAGTTGCAGAACCGGTTGACATTCGTGCAGTCCAAGGGAAAAACCGCTCTGCTGGATGGGGTGTACCTTGCCATGAATCAAATGAAAAAGGCACGGAACCCACGTAAAGCGCTGCTCATCATTTCCGATGGGGGCGATAACAGCAGCCGGTACACCGAGAGCGAAATCAAGAACGCAGTGCGGGAAGCGGACGTTCAGATTTATGCCATCGGTATTTATGAACCCGTTGCCGGCCGTGGGCGGACGCCCGAAGAGATGAGCGGACCTGGCCTATTGAACGAGATCTCCGAGCAGACCGGAGGCCGGGCGTTTGCGGTCGACAATCTGGCGGAATTACCCGATGTGGCCGCCAAAATCGGCATGGAACTGCGCAACCAATACGTGTTGTACTACACTCCCAAGAATCAGCAGCGCGATGGAAAATACCGGCATGTCAGCGTCAAGCTGGTGCAGCCTCGCGGCCTGCCCCCGTTGAAGGCATATTTTAGACTGGGGTATTATGCGCCTACTCAGTAGAGCGATCGCCCCGGTCTGTTGCGTTGCGCTCCTGTCGGGTCAGGCTCCTGTTCCGAAACCGGATTCTCCCTCAGCGAAGGTGGAGGGCCCGGCTACCTTTTCCACCGATACGCGCTTGGTAGTGCTCCCTGTCAGTGTCTCGGATAAAAGCGGCAAGCTGGTCACCAATCTGGAGCGGCAGTCCTTCAAAGTCTATGAGAACGGCGCCGAACAGGCCATAAAAGTATTCAGGCGCGAAGATGTTCCTATTTCCCTGGGCATCATCATCGACAACAGCGGCAGTATGCGTGAGAAGCGGCATAAAGTGGAGACCGCCTCTCTGGATCTGGTGAAAGCCTCCAACCCGCAGGACGAAGTGTTCGTGGTCAATTTCAACGATGAGGCTTACCTGGATGTCCCCTTTACCAACGAAATCAAGAAGCTGGAGGAAGGCGTTGCGCGCATCGATTCCAGGGGTGGAACTGCCATGCGGGATGCGATCTCGATGTCCATTGACTACGTCAAAGAGAAGGGCAAAAAGGATAAGAAGGTGCTGCTGGTGGTTACCGATGGGAACGACACAGCGAGCAGCGGGACCCTTGAGAAGCTGATCGACAAAGCCCGGGACCGTGAAGTGCTGATTTATGCCATCGGCCTCTTGAACGAAGAAGAGCGGCGCGAGGGGAAAAAAGCGAAGCGGGCGCTCGACGCGATCACGCGGGAATCGGGCGGTCTCTCTTTTTATCCAAAGGATGTTTCCGAGGTGGACAAGATCGCGCTACAGGTCGCGCAGGATATCCGGAATCAGTACACAATTGCGTACTCGCCCACCATTCAGGCGCTGGATGGCAGCTTCCGCCAGATAAAGGTAGTGGTTAACGGTGCGGGCCGCCCAACGGTTAGAACCCGCACAGGTTATTATGCGAGCCCGGGGACGGAGCGCGCCAGGAAGGCCGCCAGCCTAACCACATCCGGTCTGCCCAAATAGAACGTCTCGGCTAAGGGGATGGTGCGCTTTTGGTGGTGCGCGTCGCGCGGCTATCGCCTGCGGCCGTGGAGAAGTCCTTACTTGCGCTGGAGGATGGAGACGTTTTGGGGGATTGCGGCCGACGACATCACATTCGCTGTGTTTTGGGGTCTGCTCTGGCGGAATCGCCACGACATCTTGCGTTATCTGCGCTGGGTTGCGAAGAACTCTTGAGGAGGCTTGGCCGCCCGGCTATTATAGGATTAAGAGCGTCGGTTCTAAGCTTCCTGCCCGATCCGCCGATAAATGAATTAAGTATATGGTAGATACCGTTCAGGATACCGATTTCGTTCTGGCCCGCTTCAACAAACTGGTTCAGGAATTATTGCGAGGTTCCATCACTCGCAACACGTTCCGCCCCTGGGAAGTGGAGATTCTCCTGGATATGGAGGCCTGCAACCTTCGCGATGGGGGTCGTAAAGAGCTGATAAGACGCTATCAAAAGGCCGTGCAGCGCTCCATGGAAAAGGGTGCGCCGATGCCCTTGAAACTTTCCGAATATCTGGCCCTGCAGAAGTCCCGGTGATAGGCGGTGGCTGGATGATACAATTGCCACTCAGGAGACCCCCATTGACGACATTGCGATGGCTTATTCTGATGATGACAGCCGTTTGCTTGACGGCTGCGCCCGCGCCTCAAGCTGCGGCAGCCCCCGCCAAGGCGAAATCTGCAAAGCCCAAGGCTGAAAAGCAGCCTGCCGCGGACACAAAGGTCCTCGATCTCAACACTGCTTCCGCCGAGGAACTGGACGCTCTACCGGGAATTGGCAAGGTGCGCGGAGCCGCGATCATCAAGGGCCGGCCGTATGCGAACAAGACTCAGCTTGTCTCGAAGGGGATTCTAAAGCAAGCCACTTATGACAAGATCGCGAACAAAGTGATCGCTAAGCAGTAGTAATTAGCTCCTGGTCTTGCCTGCTTCGCTCAGGACTTCCCGGATGATCTGCTTCAGCTCCTCGCGAGCGGGCGGCGCGGAAGACGTATTGAGGTAGACCATCTGGGCCGGGAAGGGCAGTGCTATGCCCGCCTCGGCGAATCGCAGCTTGATTCGCCGGTTCATCTCACGCCCTACCAGCCACTGCTTCATGGGCAGTGTCTTAAGGCGGGCTTTCACCACCGCTGCCGAGTCCCCTAGCTTGTCGACGCCCAGCACTTCCAGAGGCGCGAGTATGGCCAGTTTGTACGGCTCCTGCTCCATCATCTCCGAGGCAATCTCCGTCAGCAGCGCGGCCACCCGGTCGGTATCGTCTTTATAGTCCACGGAAATCGAGAAGACGTAGTAGGAAAAATCCCTGGTAAGGTTCGAGAGCTTTTGAATGCTGCCATTCGGGAAAATATGAACAGCGCCATCTTCACTGCGCAGACTGGTAGTGCGCAGGTTGATTTCTTCCACCAATCCGCCGGTCCCATCAATCACGACGACATCGTTCACCCGCATCTGGTTCTCAACCAGCAGAAAAAACCCCGCCAGCACATCTTTAATGAGGCTCTGGGCGCCGAATCCCACGGCAACCCCCACCACGCCCGCGCCGGCCAGCAGCGGACGGATGTCGAAGTTCATCTCCCTGAGCACCATGATCAAAGCGACCGTCCAAACCAGCCCGATGACGGACTTGCGCATCACTCCGCCTACCGTATCCGCCCTCTTTTCAAGCTCGAACTCGGTGCCACCCCCCGCTTTCAGCATCATCCTCAAGGCGTATTTCCGCAGAGCGCGGATCAATCGCGCGGTGAGCAGCGTGGCGATGTAGGCGAGCAGCAGGATCACACCAATCCGCACGCCATTGAAGATCAGAGGCACATAGTAATCAGGACTCAG
>JBBSHP010000310.1:0-6001 GCA_038232555.1 Bryobacterales bacterium | reverse complement strand
ATCGCCGATGAAGAATGAGATGGTCACTGGGCCGGTCTGCTTCATGGTGCCTTCCCAAATGGTGAAATCAGCGAGGAACTTGAGGCCCTCGGTTTCAAGCAGGAGCACTTTCAGCGTGGGCCGTTTCTGGGTCCAACGCCAAGAAGTGTTTTCCTGCGGAGGATCGATGCCGCTCACGATATGTTCGGCAACGTCAGGGTCGCTCATGGCGACCAACAAGCTACCCGGTGGTGGTTGGGGAACTTCGATGGGATGTTGCTGTTCGGGCGGCGGATACCATTCCTGGGAACGCCTGCAAGCGGCAGGCAGGAGTAACAAGAACAGTAAGAGAGCACGCAGCAAATACTATGAAAGCACGTCCTGGGGCTGGCCAGCGGAGTTAGCGGCGGCGATGAGGGAGAGCCGCGACCAGGGTCGATGCACACGGACGACGGCATTCTCAAGGCCCGCTGCGTCAGCGAGCGCGAGCAACTCCTCCCGCTTGAAGGCAGCCCGCACGGAGACAGGGCCGTCGTGCAAAGTGATGGGGTGCCAATGGAACAGCCATGCGGTGGCAGGAAGGAAGGCGGACGCGAGCGGTCCCCGCTCCAAATCGATCACCAACACCGCTCGGCGGGTGATGCGCCGGAAGCCACGCAGAAGCTCCACGACCTGGGGGTTTTCAAAGTGGTGCAGGAATAGTGAGCTGAAGGTGAAGTCGAAGCTGGGTTCCCGAAAAGGCAGAGCGAAGGCGTCGCCGGCTAGTTTTGGGTAAGCGGCGGGCGTGAGGTGGCCGAGCTTGTAGTCGAAGGATGTCACGGTTGCGTTGGGGTAGGAGCGGCGCACAACCTCTCCCATATCGCCGAAGGCCGCCCCGACATCCAGGAACGAGAAATGCTCCTTTGGAGCGACGACCTGGCGCAGCATAGAGCGAAGCGTACTATGGCCGCCGAGATAACGGTTGATTCGCACGAGATCACGCAAACTGGGGAGTGCTTGCGCCGATGGCGCCTGATCCAACAACTCGGGAGTGATAACGCGGCGGGTGGCCAGTGGCATGGGTAAATTCTAACGCCGGCCCGCGGAGGCCTTCAGATTTGCTGTGTTTCAGCCACAAAGCTGTCCCCAGCCTGTGGCTTTTTTGCCACATGTCGGAATTTGCAACGTCTTTTGAATCAGCGGACTAGGTCGAATCGCACATCGCTGCTAGAATGAATTTCGGTTCTACGTAAGTAGGTGGGAGGGTTACATTGCAATTCGAGACCACTGTGCAGCGCGTCGTCGAGGCCAGCGGTGTTGGCCTTCATAGCGGAGTTGAGGTAAAGATCAGAATCGTTCCGGCTCCTCCCTCTACCGGAATCGTCTTTATCCGCACGGATCTTGAAAATTTCCCGATTCCGGCCAGCTGGCGTCACGTGGCCCGAGTCAGTTATGCAACCAGCCTGATGCGTCAAGGCGTCCTGATTTCAACCACCGAACATTTGCTCAGCGTGCTGTACAGCATGGGGGTGGACAATGCGTTTATCGAAATCAACAATCTGGAGGTGCCGATCTTAGACGGCAGCGCCCGCCCGTACGTCGATATGTTGCAGGTAGCGGGGGTGAAATGCTACCGGCGGCGCAGGCGCTATTTGCGGATCCGGCGGCCTGTTTCGGTGGAGGCAGGCGGCAAACGGATCTCAATTTTGCCATCCGATGGATTTTTGCTGACGTGCGATGTGTATTACGATCACCCGCTGATCGGCCGGCAATCGCTGGACCTGGAGGTCACGCCAGAACGGTTCGCCAAGGAGATTGCGCCCGCCAGGACTTTCGGTTTCACGCAGGATCTAGAGCAAATGAGAGACATGGGCCTGATCCGCGGCGCCTCACTCGACAATGCAATCTGCTTTGATCCCGGGCGCGTCCGAAACGCAGGGGGATTGCGCTTTACCGACGAGTGCTGCCGGCATAAGGCGCTGGACCTGATTGGCGATCTCGCGCTGATCGGCAAGCCACTGCTGGGCCACGTTATCGCGGAGCGAGCCGGACACGCCATGCACACGGCTCTCGTGACACGCATTATGTCCGATCCTACGCTCTATGAGATCCTGACTTTCGACCGGCTGGCGACACGCGTGGCGCACGCGCTTGTTTCTTAATCTACCGAATCTCCTCACGATCGGACGGCTGATGATGGTGCCGTTCATCATGTGGGAGCTGTGGGTACGCGATTTTCGTCTCGCCTTGGCCCTGATATTTATCGCCGGAACCACGGATGCGGTGGACGGATTTCTGGCGCGGCATTTCAACTGGACGACGAAGGTGGGAGCCTATCTGGACCCGATTGCGGACAAATTGCTACTGGTCTCCGTATATGTGATGCTGGCCGTCGATGCAGCCGTGCCGGTCTGGTTGGTTGGGTTGGTCTTAGGACGTGATGGGCTGATTTTGGCGATGGTGGCGTGGGGCTGGTTCGCCGCCGGCATCCGCAGCTTTCCTCCCTCGGTGTGGGGCAAGATCAGTACGTTTTTGCAGATCGTGACCGCATTGGTGGTGCTGAGCACGCGCGCTTTTTCGGAGCACATACCAGACGGCGCTATGCAATGGGGATTAGTTCTGCTGACTGGAGCAGCCGCGGTTTGGAGCGGACTGAACTACGCGTGGAGGGGTGTGCAGAGGCTGCGGAGACTGCGCTAATTGCGGTCCATGCGTTCTTCCAGGCGAGAGAGCCGATTATCGATTTCGACCACTTTGCCTGTGAGCATATCGATACTCAGAATGATGCGGTCGAGCATGCGGCGTTGCTCGATGAGATCGGTCCGTATGACTTTGAATTCCCCCAGCGTCTCGGTCCTAACGTTCTGAATCTCCGCGCGAAGCAAATCGCGCATATCGTTGATGCGAGAATTTGAGATCACCATTGCGACTACAAGACTGAGGAAGGGGATTCCCAGGGCCAAATAGAGCTGTACGTTGGTCATCGTTCGCTGATCCTTGTTTTAAGCATAGCGCTACTGCACTCCGCTCTTCTGCCTGGCCGGAAGGAATTCGTCACCTTGCTTCCAGGTGGGCAGCTTGTCCTGGTTCGCCACTGTGGTGCCGATCAAAAACCCGAAACGCGCGGCCTCTTCCATGCCAGCAAAGTCCCAATCCTCATGATATTGGTCGGAGGGCTGGTGGTAGTGCTTTTCGAGAAACTCTTCGGCGATCTTCTCGCCGTAATCGGCGGGCTTCCCGTAAAACTGGGTTCCGAGTCCGATCGAGAATGACGGAATACCGGCATGAGCAAACGAGAAGTGGTCTGAGCGGTAGAAATGGCCGCGCTCCGGGTGCGGGTCTGGTTTGATCGTCACGTTCATGCGGCTGGCCACCTGTTGCACAACCGGCCAAACGGTGGTGCGGTCGGCACCTGAAACCTCGACGTCCTTAGTGCGGCCGAACGGCAAGAAGGCATCGAAATTCAGGCTCAGGGCAGTCTTATTCAATGGAAAAATCGGGTGCGATGCGTAATATTCAGAGCCGCGCAGGCCCGCCTCCTCAGCAGTAACCGCGAGGAATAAGGCGGAGCGGCGCGGTTTGGTTTGCTGACCGGCCCAAGCCCTGGCAAGCTCGAGCAGAATAGCGCAGCCGGTGGCGTTGTCCACTGCGCCGTTGTAGATGTTATCTCCGTTGACGGCATCCCCGATGCCAAGATGATCCCAGTGTGCACTGAAAATGACGGCTTGTGATTTCAGTTGTGGATCGCTTCCGGGCACCACCGCCGCGACATTTCTGGATTCGATTTCGCGAATCTTTGTAGCAATATTTCCGCGTATGCGTACACCGAGCGGAATGGGCCGGAAATCCCGGGAATTCGCGGCATTCAACAACTCGTCAACGGTCTTACCTGCCATTTGGAGCATTTTTGAGGCAGCGTCCTGCGTCAGCCAACCGGCGAAATCGAGCGCCGGCTGACCTGCTGCCAAGCGCACTTGAGGATCCTCTTTGCCCCATGAACTTCTGACAACATCCCAGCCATAACTCGCCGTCGGCGTAGTGTGGATGATCAATACACCTACCGCGCCCTGGCGGGCGGCCTGCTCGTATTTGTAGGTCCAGCGCCCGTAATACGTCAGGGCTTTGCCGCCGAAGAACTTGGGGTCGTCGGAGGGCGGCTCGTTCGTGAACAGAACGAGCACCTTGCCTTTGACGTCGACACCTTTGAAGTCGTCCCAGTTGAACTCCGGGGCGACAATGCCGTGGCCCACGAAAACAGCTTCGGCATCGAACTGGTTTTTGGGTTTCTGTAACTGGCTCACCCCCACGAAATCTTCCAGCCAGCGGAAAGCTACGCGCTTGCCTTGTGATTCGGCCGACAAGGTTGACCCAGGTTCAGTGGCCGCTCCGACCAGCGGTACGCGTTGGAAGTACGTGGCGTTATCGCCGGCGGGCTTGGCTCCCACCAGGGCGAATTGGCTCGCGATATACTCGGCAGCCAGATCCCCACCTCGTGAGCCGACGCCCCGGCCCTCCAGCAGATCGCTCGCTAAGAACTTGACGTGGGCCCGCATGCGCTCGCCCGATATATCGGAGGTCTGGCATAGTGCCGCCACTGTCAATAGAGCCCCAATTAGCGACTTGGGTAATTTCAGATCAGGTGTCTTCACCATCGTATTTTCCTTGCCTCGCAAAACGTTTAATCTCCATCAGATCGGAAAACGAACGCAGCCCTTGTGAGAGGCTAACTTTAGTTCCCGCCACGTTGGCCCAGCGCACCGGCACCTCGATGGATTTCAAGCTGCACTGCCTGGCGATGTAGAGATCCTCGACATCGAAGCTAAAGCCAGTCAGTTGCTGCCGTGAGAACACCGCGCGTGCCGCTTCCGATCGATATAGTTTGAATCCACACTGCGTATCGCGGAAGGGTAGTCCGGTTAT
This sequence comes from Bryobacterales bacterium, assembly GCA_038232555.1. Lineage (GTDB taxonomy): Bacteria > Acidobacteriota > Terriglobia > Bryobacterales > Bryobacteraceae > JBBSHP01. The sequence goes on along the minus strand of JBBSHP010000310.1, from coordinate 1,123 downwards.
GGCGCGCATAGCGACGTTGAAAAACTGACCGGAATACTCGCGGAACACGGGCTGATGCACTGAAACCAGCGATCGATCCAGAGCACGCGACCCGATGGCAATTGAGGCTTCTGCGCGGACCGCCGCGGAATAAAGCTTATCGACCTCTTCGATCGGCGTGGAAAGATCCGCATCACTGTAGAGTATCCACTCGCCCTGCGCATCCAGCATACCGTGGCGCACTGCGTACCCTTTTCCCTGATTGCCTGGGTTGCGCAGCAGACGCAACGCGGAGTTGGAGCGGCTCTCACGCTCAACGACGTCTGCGGTGTGGTCCTGGGAGCCGTCGTCAACGACCACAATTTCGCTGAAAGAAAGTGCCCGGCCAGCAATCCATTCGGCCACACGTGCCAAAGTTCCCGGCAAACGCGTCTCCTCGTTGTAAGCTGGGATCACTATCGAGAGTGAATACAAGGGATCATTATACTGGGCAGAGTAGGGCCGCTATAGGATGAGACCGCTGGAATTGAGACATGACCATTGATGAACGGCTGGAAGCATTAGCGCAAAGCGTTGAGTTGTTGACTCACGATATACACGAGATGCAGGCAGGGGCCCGGCAAACCAGCCGCGATATTGAACTGTTGGTTAGTGCGGGCAAGCAAGATGGTGAGAATATCCGAGCATTGGCGCGCATCGCCGATATACACGAGCGAAGAATCACAGCTATCGAAGGTAGTAGCGAAACAGGCACATAAGGTGGATCACCCCACGGGAACTTCTGCCGCGGCGCGGGTGTCTAATTCACCAAGGCTGACGTGCAAGCCCGGCGTTGGAGTTAGAATCGGGATAGGCAAATCGTGGCGGAAGCGACAGTAGCGTTGCATATCGAAGCGGAACCCGGAAGCTACCCCGATTGTGAGGATCAGGCGCTCTTAGCATCGCTGCGCGCCGGAGCGGATGAAGCATATGAGACGCTGATCAGCCGTTTTCAACAGCCTGTTTACAACCTTGTGTATCGTCTGATGAGCGATCCGGCGGATGCCGCCGATATCACCCAGGAGGTCTTTCTTAAAATTTTTCGAAAGATCTGCTTTTTCAAAGGACAGAGCAGCCTGAAAACCTGGGTTTACCGAATAGCGGT
>JBBSHP010000309.1:0-6020 GCA_038232555.1 Bryobacterales bacterium | reverse complement strand
CGGCGAGATGCTTGAGCAGGCCGCCGAGAGTCAGCGAGGAGGTACCGACGCGGGTCTGTAGCCCGGCCGCGTCGAGGCGGCCGGCCTTCCAGCGGAAAGTAGGAACTCAAGGCCAGTACGGCCATTTGTGTTTCACGAAAGGGCGTCCGGAAATTCTCAAAAGATTGCAGAGGGTCCATCCATCCGCCAAAAGTCTGCTGCCGCTTGAGCAGATATTGCAAACCTCTCGCCACCTGTGGATTGGAAGCGGGGATTCCCGCCGCTTGGAGCGCCCACAGCGCGTGGCCAGTCTGAAATTCCACTTCCGCCTGAGTGGGTTCGAAGCGAGCCGACCATTGCCCGTCCGGCCTTTGTAATGACAGAATGCGCTCGGCATTCTTCGCGATCTGCGCGGAATGCTTGGAGCGATCGATCTCTGCCAGAGCGAGTGTCTGGTAGCACAGGTCGATCGTGTTCTTCACTGGGCCCCCCGCGATCATCGGGCCAAGCCGTGGATCTTTGATGGCGTCCCAGGCGTACCACGCGACTTCGTGTGCGCTCACCAGCGGAGTGTTTCCGTTAGTCTCGTCTGCCGGAAGCTGCTCCCGCCCCGCGTAGTAAAGCTGCAGGTAGCCATTGATGCCTTGATGGAACGATTCGCGCCGCTCGCCCGTCACCTGCTCCTCGAATAGATCGATCAGGTGCGACATGCGGCCGAGCACATTGGCCGGCGCCGATATCATGCGCGCCCAGGTGGCGGTCTTTTCGAACCCGTAAAAAGGCCTCGGGTTGTTGTAGAAGCGCTCGGTGAGAAACTGGAGCTGCTGCCGCTCCACCACCGGATAGCCGTTACGCGCGGCGTACAATTGCGCCCGCAAAGGGAAGTGCGTGGCATGGCATGCGACGCACAGCGAGGTCTCCTGATGCACGCTGGAGACACGGTTGAGGATGCCGCCGCGTCGGGGCGTGTTCGCGTGCCAGGAATCCCCCGCAGCCATGATGTAATCCACCGCGGTCCGCACCGCCTCGTGCGGATCGGAGTAGGGCGGAGGATTGTAGAGCCGCGTTCGTAGCTTGTACTCGGGATGATTGGCGCGAACGCGTATATAGTATCTGCCCGGTTCATTCAGCAGCCGGGGAGCGAATTTGTTGCCGGGCAGCGCCTGCACCTCATGCGGCAAAGTCACGGGATCTTCGCCGTCAAAGTAAGGTGCTGGCTTTCCATCCTGGATTCGGAATAACGAAACATCCACAGGAATTTGATCGCGCTCGGTAAGCTCCATTTGGGCGAACACCAGCTTGGGGGCGCCGCTGAACTCGAATGAATACCAGTCTTCGCCGGACGGGTCCTCAAGCACGGCTTTGCGCGGCGTCCCGGGTACGGGAATATAGGCCACATCATCACCGGCCGCGAACACCGTTTTTCCAAGGATGATCGGCATGGCGTCCTGCCAGCGATGGTTCGGCCCCGCTTTCACAGAAGACGTGCGCGGCCACTCGTTTACCTGTAGCCGGACGTTGCCGTTGACCCCTTCCGACTGCACCGTAAGTACGGCATCCCCAGGGCGGGGAACTCGGAACTGCGTGTAATAATCCGGATCTCCGGCGTGCAGAACTTTATGAAGAATAGGGCTGCCGCTCTCGGCCAGGTCGAGAGTGACACGCCCTCCCGGCGAGAGATCGCGCAGGGAATCGATGGAGTACAAAAAGCTGTACTGGGCGTTGGCCTTGAGCTGCCGGATGGTGGTGCTTCCGGAGCGCAGCGGCTGCTTCTGCTGCAGGACCACTGTCAGATTCTGGGCCGACAACACGCCTGCCATGGCCGCTCCGAGTAGTGCGATGCTTCTCATAGTATTAGAATGCCTCAAGCCGCCTAAAACATCAGCTTGAGTGCAAACCGGAACTGCCGCTCGCCCCCGGCGCCAGTGATTTCGCTGTAGCCGTTTAAAGCCCGGATTGATCCATCGGCGTTTCGGGTAGCGGATGACACCGTCGCACCTGGTTGTCCGAACTGCGGTGTATTCGTCACCCCAAAAGCTTCACTGCGGAACTGCAATGTGAATCGCTCGGTCAACCGGAACGTCCGGAACAGACTGGCATCCAGGTTAAAGAAGCCTGGACCTCGGATGATGTTCCGTCCGCTGGTGCCAAACCGGACAGCGGTAACCGGCGCGAATGCGGCGGGGTTGAAATAGGGCTCGCCGAGCCCGTGCCCACCCAGGATTGCCACATCCGGCAGCACCTGATCGGCGGTCTGTGTGTTACCGGGTGCGTTGAGCGATGTACCTGCTGTTACGATAGTGCCCGGGCGGCCACTGGTTCTGCTGAGGATCGAATTCAGTTGCCAACCGCTTGCGATGTGGCCAAGTACGCCGCTCCGCAAATAGCGCTTTCCCGGACCGAAGGGCAAATCGTAAATGCCGTAGATTTGCAAATTGTGAGTGCGATCGAACCCGGCCAGTGCTTTGTTCCGGCCCCAGGCAGGCACATAGTTGAATGTGAGCCCGCTGTCGCTATTGTCGTTGTAGTTGATGGACCGGGAGAAAGTATAGACGGCTCCGAAGACTGCGCTGCCGCTGAAGCGGTGCGTGAGCTGAGTCTGCAAGCCGTTGTAGGTGGCTGTGCTGAACGGCGTGATCTGCGTGATATTCGCCGTACGGCCCGACGGAAGATTCAACGCTCGTCCGGCATTACCGCCGCCCGGTCCCGCCGCATTGATGTTGATGTATGATACCTGCCGGATCGCGCGCGTTCCCACATAGGCCGCCTGGAAAACGAATCCCGCCCCGAGGCTGCGCTCGAGCGTAAGGTTGAAGGACTGTATGTAGCCACGATTGAACGTTTGCGGCACCGTCGTGGTCCCAACCGTGGGCGGCAGGGTGATGATCCCCTGGCTCAGATCTGGCCCGATAATGGTGGGAATTCCTTCCCGCAAGCTGCGAGGGGACTGGAACGTTGTCGCGCCGCTGACCTGGAGCGAAATCACGGCGGGATAAGCATCTCTCAAAGCTCGAACCGAATTCGGGTCGATACTGATGCCGAAACCTGTCCGCAGCACGGTCTTGTTTCCCAAACGGTAAGCAATTCCCAGTCGTGGGGCTAGCTGGCCTTTGCCGACATCCACGCCCGTGTCCTCTGGAACGGATCCCAAACCTCCCACAAGCACCCGATCCGTGATTGGATCGTACCGCTCGACACCGCGGTGGTCGCGGGTTGCAAACGGGTAATACTCGTAACGCACGCCGTAGTTGATCGTCAGCTTGCGAGTCACTTGCCACTGATCGCGCGCATACATCCCGAAGGTCGGCATATGCACGCTATCTGGGTTGATGTACTGCAGGTCCTTGCCCAGACTCTGAGGCAGCCCCAGCAGGAAATCGGCCCAACTGTTGTATCCGTTTGGCGACGGTCCGCCATTCAGGGCGGTCAACCCGCCTGTGAAGCTGAACCCGCCGCGTGGTCCCTGGCTGGTCTGAGGCTGAAAATGATTGATTACGTACAGGGTGTATTCCGCTCCGAAACGCAATTGGTGCGCGCCTTTACTCCAGCCCAGGTTGATATTCCCGACGTACTGGCTGTCGCGGAACAGGAAGGGATTCGAGACGTTCGGGTTTCCCAGACTAGACACATTAGAGATGCCAAAGCGCGGATAGCCTCCCTGCAAACGATCGGTTCCGTTGGTGCCCGGAATGTTCAACACATCGAGTCCGTAGTTCTTGTCGATGTCGATATTCTCGGCTCCCAAACGTTGCCGCGTCCAGCCGATTGTACCGTCTATCAGCACTCGGGGCGATACCGTATAGGTGCTTCCAATCGACGCGCTCTGGATCAACCCTGGAGCGCGCCCCGGTTGGCCGCCATTGAGTGCGTCTCCGCCCGCCGCTCCCAGCGAGGGTGGGTCAAACAGGTCGCTCGGCGACACGCTATAACGGGCGAACAAAGCCAGGTTGTCCGTGGCATTGTAATTCACTTTGATGTCCGCGTTGTCGCGGTTAAAGGCGTAAGTTCCCGAGGCGAAGTAGTTATTGTTCAGCCCCGTTGTCGTTTGGTTGACTGCCGGCAACAATGAGATCAACTTCAGCGCGGCCGGATCGAAGCGATTCATAGGGATCCGATTATTGAGAAAGGGCGTGCGCCCCGTGCCGTTCGCGTTGCCCGTGCCCGGATCGTAAATGGTGGGGCCGCCAGTGAAGTCTCCCTGGCGCATCGCATCGGTCGGAATGGTACGGAATGCCGACGCGTTCTGCCGGCGCAAAGTGCGTTCCCAGTCGCCGAAGAAGAACAGTTTGTTCTTCTTGATGGGTCCGCCGAAAGTGCCCCCAAATTGGTTGGAGATGTTTTTGGCGGGCTGATTGGGATCGCCCGTGCAGGAATACAGGCAATAGAAATAGTTCCGCGCTTTCAGGTGGCTGTTGCTGTGGAACTCATGCGCGCTACCGTGAAATTGATTGGTCCCCGACTTGATCTGTACGTTGATGACCGCGCCTCCAGCCATGCCTTGTTCCGCGTCGAAGCTGTTCGTTACTATGTTCACGGTTTCTACGGCATCCGCGGGCGGCACGTAAGCGATCAGGTGCGGTAGCCACGGATAGCTGATGGTTGCGCCATCCAGGCGGGTGTTGTTATTGGTTTCAGCAACTCCGTTGATATTGCTGACCAGCGCCTTCTGCGGATTGCCCGCATCCGAGTTCTTGTCGGCCGGTGGGCTGAAGCCCGGCACCAGCTTGTAGAGCTGTTGGAAATTGCGTCCGGCGGTGATCGGCAGGTTGGCGATCTGCGTGTTCTTGATTTGCGTATTCACATCGGCGCGGTCCGTCTGCAACGTGAAGGCCGAAGCTTCCACCGTCACAGTCTCCGCCACGCTGGAGAGCTGTAGCCTCGCATCCAGCCGCTGCACGGTGTTGGCATTGACCACGATGCCCTTCTGGTTGACAGTCCCGAACGAAGGCGCTGAGATCGTGATAGTGTAAGTGCCCGGCTGCAAATCGCTGAACAGATACGATCCGCGGCTGTCGCTCACGCTTTGCTTGACAACCCCCGTGTCGTTGTTGCGTGCTTCGACCTTTGCTCCGGGAACTCCGGCATCGCTCGCATCCGTGACGGTACCGGTTAGCGATCCATACAGCACCTGCGCATCAATCGAAGAAGGCAGGAAAATCAGGAAAATCGCAAGAAAGCAGGACACGGCCAATGTGGACCGCTCCCGCAGCATTGTGGCTGACATAGGACACCTCATGGAATAGAGACTATGGTGTCCAGTTTGCCACGTTTGCTGCTAAAACGGGGAGAGCGAAGCTGCTCCACTTCGGAATTGCGAAGACGACCGGCCGCTGGCGTTGCTCATGCGAGCAGATGATGCAGCGCTTCGCGGAGGTGCGGGTGCTGGAACTGGAATCCGGATGCTTCGGTCGCTTGCGGCAGGACGCGTTCGCTTCCCAGAATCACTCCCGCCATCTCGCCAAAAAGTACTTTGAGGGCGAAGCCCGGTACTGGAATCAAAGCAGGACGGTGCAGAACTGCAGCTAGTTCCTTGGTGAAGTCGGCATTCCTGACGGGGTTCGGAGCGGTGCCGTTGAGGGGTCCCCGAGCCGATTTCTGCTCCATCGCGAAGAGCAGCAGATCGACAAGATCGTCAACGTGAACCCAGGACATCCATTGCTTACCTGATCCCAGGCGTCCGGCGATTCCGGCCCGAAAAGGCGGAAGCATCTTGGCCAGTGCGCCGCCTTCAAGCCCCAGCACGATACCGATCCGAATTTGGGCTACTCGCATTCCTAGCGATTCGGCCAGGCCCGATTCGAATTCCCACTCCTTGCATACCTCGGCCAGAAAGCCCTCTCCAGGGTTGGAATTCTCCATCAGAAGTTCATCTCCGCGCGTCCCGTAAATACCAATGGCCGATGCGCTGACTAAAACGCTAGGCCGGCTCGACACGGTGGAGAGCGCTTGCACCAGGTGGCGGGTGCCCTCGATGCGACTGGCGCGGATTCGCTGTTTGATCTCGGGCGTCCAACGCTGGGCCACCGGCTCGCCCGCGAGGT
>JBBSHP010000308.1:0-6075 GCA_038232555.1 Bryobacterales bacterium | reverse complement strand
TGCAGAACTTTCGTAAGGTCGGCTCATCCGGGGCAAACGATTCGGACTGCGCCCGGCATTCTCCCTTGTACGGACCGCCCAGTGGCAGCCGAGGCGCCACCGACCAGGACTGATCGTTGCAGAGCGCCATGGGAAAGAAATACGGGCACGCCATTGCGGCTATAGTAGCACCATGGGAAACGAAAGTGCCGACCCGAGCCGCATCGATATTTTAAAGCAAATGATCGCACAAAAGCCGGACGATGCTTTTACAAGGTATGGACTCGCGATGGAATACGTGAAGGCCGGGGAACTGAACGGGGCGGTCACCGAGTTCCGGGCAGTGACCGTGAACGATCCCGGCTACGCTTACGCGTACTTTCACGGCGGTCAGACGCTGGAGAAACAGGGTCTCTTCGATGAGGCCAAAGAGTGGTACGAGAAAGGGATCGAGGCCTCTCGCCGCAAAGGAGATCAGAAAGCGCTTTCTGAACTGCAGGCCGCACTCGATCTGCTCCCGCTGTAGGCTTACCGGCCTTTGGCCACCGCTTTCAGCGTACCTTTCAGGTCCATATTTCGAATCAGTCGATGCAGATAATTCGGGTGCAGCCCCAGCAGTTTGGCCGCTTTCTCGTGCTCGTAGCCGGCCTGATCGAAGGCCTTCATCACGACTTGCCGCTTAGCCGCGTCAACAGCCTCTTCATAGAGAGTGGCGGACACCTCGGCGGGCCTTTCTTCCCGGATATTTTCCGGCAGGTCCTCCGGCAGGATCACATCCGAAGACCCCAGCACCACGGCTCGCTCGATCGCATTTTCCAGCTCGCGAACGTTGCCAGGCCAGGAATAGCTGCGCAAATAAGCGCGCGCTTCCGGGGAGATGCCGCTGAGTTTGCGGCCACACTGCGCGGCGAATTTTTTGGCGAAATGATCGGCTAACACCACAATGTCCTCCGGACGGTTCCGGAGCGGAGTTGCCTTGAGACTGACCACGTTGAGCCGGTAGAACAGATCCTGCCGGAAGGTACCTTTCTTTACGGCTTCCTCCAGATCGCGATTGGTGGCCGCGAGCAGCCGGATATTCAGCTTCACCGTCAGTGTGCCGCCGACGCGTTGAAGTTCACGCTCCTGCAAAACCCTGAGCAGCTTGGCTTGGAGCAGGGGCGAGAGTTCGCCAATTTCATCCAGGAATACGGTGCCGCCTTCTGCGCTCTCCAGCCTTCCCTTGTGCTGCGTGAGCGCCCCCGTGAACGCGCCTTTCTCATAGCCGAACAGCTCGCTTTCAAGCAGCGTGTCCGTCAAGGCAGCGCAGTTAATTGCTACAAAAGGAGCACTTACTCTGGCACTGTTGCGATGGATGGCGCGCGCGATTAGCTCTTTGCCCGTGCCGCTCTCACCCAGGATCAGCACGGTGGTTGAAGATGCGGCGACCTTCGCGATTTGCTTGTGCAACTCGCGCATCTTGGGGCCGTCCCCCAGCATTCCGTGCTCGATTTTGAGCACGTCCGTGAGCCGCTCATTTTCATCCCGCAACCATTCGAGAAAGGAAGCGTTCTCCCAGGCGATAGCAGCCATACCCGTTACGGCCGTCAGCAGTTGAAGATGACCTTCGTCGAAGGGCCGCTCGCGGCTGCCCGATTCCATGTAGAGAATTGCAACCACTTCGTCACGCACGACGATGGGAGCGGCTAGGGTGCCCATCCCTGTTCCGCCTTCCGCCTCGATCAGCAGCGCGACGCGCTCATTCAGCACCTTCTGAACGATGTCGTCCTTCAGCGACACTGGCCGTGCCGACTGCGAAAGCAGATTGGCCGGCGCACCGGGATCGCTCCGGCATAGCAGAACGGCGCTGCTCTCGGCGGGGATAATGTCCATCAGCAAAGCAAGCAGGTGCCGCGACAGGCCGGTTTCAGCGGATTGATTTTGAGCGTCATGCAGGGCGCGCAACGAGTGCAGCATCGTGCTCAGGCGCAGCAGTAATTGAAGCTCGTGCGTGGATCGCACGCTCGGCTGCAGTTCGCGAAGCCGATCCGTGGACGACAAATAAAGCGAATCCTGCGGCCGCAACTCGATGGTCTTGAGATCCGAAGAGGGGTTGCCGACCTCCTCCAGATCGGAGGTCAGGAAAAGAAAGATGGAGCCGCCGATACGAAGCTGATCGCCTTGCAGAATCTCTTTCTCGCCCACTGGCTGGCCGTTCACGAACGTGCCGTTATGGCTGCCCAAGTCCCGTAGAATACACCGCTGGCCATCACGCCGAATGGTGCAGTGCTCCCGCGAAACGCCTGTATCTTTGAGCGGAAGCTGGCACGCGGAACTCCGGCCGACGGTCCAGTCGCTCTCGGGGAGCGGGAATACGGAGCCTTTCAAGGGTCCAGCCGTTGCTATCAACCGCGGTTGCATTAGAGACTCACCACTTGGATTGGGAAATTATCTTTGTGCTTCTCATTGGAGTCGCCTTTCTGGTCCGAGGGGCTCCGTCCCTCTTGGCTGAATCTGACCAAAAGCCGCTCTGGCAATACTTTAGCGTACTTTGTCTGCGGTGCGGCAGCAGGCGCACGCTTTGGCTGCCCGAGTGCCTTTAGGGAGATGTACCTCAAGAAAAAGAGATACGGGGCGCTGAACACGCCGAAAAAAGGAGACCGATCATGAAGAACCAGATTCGAACTGCTGTGGCGATGCTTGGCTTCGCCGGACCGTTTTGCGGAGCGACGATGCGCGCGGAGGAGTTGAACCGCGAAATCGCCAAGATACCTTTCGCCTTCCAAGTGGGAAGCGCAACGCTGCCGGCTGGAACGTATGCGGCCGTCAAACTCAATTCGTCCGGTGTGATACGGATGCAAAACCAGGCCACGGGCCGCTCCGTAATGGCTGGCGCGTTTCTTCCCACGGCCGGCAAAGCGGGCCAATCCAAGCTGGCGTTCCGATGCTACAACAATCGCTGCTTCCTGTCTGAGATCTGGTATGCAGACGAGGCCAACGGTCATGGGTTGAAGCAAAGCGCACGGGAACGTGAGTTAGTGGCATCCCATGCAGAACCAAAACTGACCTACGTGGCGATGCGCTAAGCGTATGGTTTTGAACAAACGTGGAAGGGGCCGGATCACTCGCCTCTTCCACGATTCGTTTTACCGGGCGGCCTTAAAGATCGATTTCGGGATCATGGCATGCACGCCCTTGTTGCCATCTACCAATTGTGTGATACAAAAATCAACAGCCGAGCTCGCCAGCATATAAGCGTCCTCGCGGTTCAAGCCTTTTTGTACCACCAGGAAATCAATCGTTTCGCGAAGCGCGATCCGGGCCGCTTCGGTAAGGTCCTCGTGAATTCCCATTGCAATAAAATGAGTGGGCGTCTCTGCGCGAGGCCACTTTAGGCGCAGATCCTTCCGGACGGTGAATTCAAACGTCCCCGTGAGAGCGGTCTCCAGCGCTGTAATATCCACCTCTCCGTTACCTTGCCCTGCATGCCCGTCACCTACCTGGAACAGCGCGCCTTTGGCATGTACCGGAATGTATAAAGTTGTCCCCGCCACCAGTTCTTTGTTGTCGAGATTGCCGGCGTGAATCCAGGGCGGTCCGCTGTTGATCCGGCCATTCACCTCGGGCGGCGCAACACCCATGCTTCCGAAGAACGGATGTAACGGGATCTCGATCGAGTCGGAAAAACGTCCCGTCATGCGTTCCCGGTCCAGCGGAATAATCTTCATACGGGCGGCCGGAAACTCATCCGGCAGGAATCCCGCGCCTGGACGGAATCCGTTATACGCGAATGGCAGCGTCATTTCTATCGCGAGAATCCGCACTTCGAGAACATCGCCAGGTTCGGCTCCGTCCACGGAGATGGGGCCGGTGAGGATGTGGCCCCCGGGCCCTTTATCCGTCACCTCCTTGTAAATCTGCCGGAAATTCGCGGGGATCTGACCAGGCGGCACACCAGCGGCTTCGAAGCGCGCCGGGCTACCGGTGGAGACGGTCTCCATACGCACTTGATCGCCCGACTTGATGCGCAACACCGGCTTGGCTGAGGCTGAATAGTAGCCCCAAACCACCGTTGTGGGAGTCGCCTTGAGATCGTATTTTTCAGCGATCCCGAGGCCCCACCACCAGGGCGCCGCTCCCATCATGCAAAATAGAATTTGTTTGGACGAGTATGCATTCATGGCTGGGTTTAGGCAATAATAGCTTGTTGCTGAATCATAGCAAGGGGGCTTAGTGGTACTCCTGCTGTTTGGGCCGCCGGGTTGCGGGAAGGGAACGCAGTCCCGTCTGATCGCGAACTGGCTCAACGTCCCCGCTATCTCAACCGGGGAGATGTTGCGCGCCGAAATCCGGGCGGGTTCCGATTTGGGGAAAGCCGCGCAGGCCATCATGGCCAGTGGCGGCCTGGTGGACGACGGGCTGATCAACAAGATGCTGCTCTCGCGCGTCTGCCATGACGATTGCAGTACCGGGTTTATGCTCGACGGGTTCCCACGAACGGTCCAACAAGCGGAGTTTCTGGACGGACTACTCAAGAAACAGAGCTTGCCTTCGCCTGTAGTGTTGCACTTCGACGTCCCCGCGGATGCTTTGATCGGGCGCATGACGTCCCGCCGGCAATGCCCGAAATGTTCGCGCGTGTACAACCTGTTGAGTGAACCGCCTAAGTCCGCCGGAGCGTGCGATGACGATGCAGAACTGTTGATTACGCGCAAGGATGACCAGGAGCACGTGTTCCGCGAACGCCTCCGCATGTACGACGATGTGACTCGTCCGGTGCTGGCTTACTATCAGGATCGTCACTATCATCAAATTCGCGGAGACCGGTCGGCCGGTTACATCTTCGAGGAAATTAGCGGCATTCTGGAGCCAATGTTTTCCAGGAATGGCGCGGGCGGAAGCGGTTGAAAGTTACTTTCTCTATATACTTTCTTGTGGGGATTCCGCGACCTGGTGGTAATGGACGACTTCATCTTTGGAGCACCCACGTCCGTGCTCGAGCCGGCTACCGTCCTTTCCGTTTAGCGGGACTGTCGGCGCTATCCAGTGCATATTGGAATAACGCCCGCCTGAAATCCAGTAAGATCTTGAAGTTCCTCTCGTCCACACTGCTTGCATCGTTCGCGTTCAGCGCCGATATTGAATCCAGCGTCAAGCATGGCTATACGGATAGCAGCGGGTGTAAAGATTCATTACGCCAGTCTCGGCAAAGGTCCGCTGATCGTGATGATCCACGGCTTCCCTGACTTCTGGTACACGTGGCGCAAGCAGATGGAGGTGCTGTCGAAGAACTATCAGACGATCGCCATGGATCAGCGCGGCTACAACCTGAGCGACAAGCCGAAAGGCGTCGAGAACTTCGATGTCAAGCTGCTGGTCAGCGACGTTTGAATAACACGTGGGAATGGCTGGAGAAGGATCTTACGCTGGTCACGTTGCCCCAGGCTGGGCACTTCGTCCAGCAGGATGCCGCCGACTTATTGACACGTATGATCGAGCTGTGGCTGCAGCGCTAGCCCAGGCGGCTGTACCCTCAGGGCGGCTGTACCATAGACTTATGCGGGCCCCTTACCCCTACATCGCTCTGTCGCTCCTGCTGTTCGGTCAGGCTCTGAAAGCTGATTTCGAAGCTGGGATGGTTGCCTACCAGAAACATGATTATGCCACCGCTCTCAAGGAATGGCGGCCGCTCGCCGAAGCTGGCGATGGACCCACCCAGTTCAATCTCGGATTGATGTACCTGGACGGCGTCGGTGTTCCGCAAAGCTCGGAACACGCGGTGGAGTGGTTCCGGCGCGCAGCCGATCGGGGTTATCCCAAGGCACAGTACAACCTGGGTTCTCTGTATGCCGTGGGGCATGGCGTGCGCCGCGATCTGATTACGGCACACATGTGGATGAATCTTTGTGCAGCCAGCGGGGATGGGAAGTGTGCCAAGCAGCGCGATCTTCTCGCCGGCAAGCTGAAGCCGCGCGATCTGGCTACCGCGCAACGCCGCGCCGCCGATCCGCCAGTCAATTCATCGAGGGCGTCGGACGTTCGACAAGGTGGGCGATCTGGTATTGTTTCGTGTGGCGTGGCATGTCGCTTTAGCCTGACGTTTGCTGACGATTCCGG
>JBBSHP010000307.1:0-6077 GCA_038232555.1 Bryobacterales bacterium | reverse complement strand
GAGTGGGACAGCAGCCATCAGAGCGTGACTGTTCGCATCGAACACCCGGATTTCATTACTGCGGGATACCGTGACAAAGGCCAGTTGATTACCAGCGAACACGACATCGGCCGGTTCATCTTTGACCTGAATGGTAGCGGTGACAATTTTTCGGGATACCGAAACCACGCTGATGCTGTCCGAAACCTGATTCACCACCCAAACCTCGTCATTGCTGCGGGGCTGAATGGATACGGGTTCGATGCCTACAGGTATCTCGGCCAGTAGGGCAGGTGGTGTTTGCGTTACGTCGAATACCGACAATCTGGCGTCCGGCGTGTTGACCGCGAACAGACGCGTGCCGTCGGGAGAAAGGCGAATTGGATTGGTTTGAGCGCCCTCAAAATTGACGAAGGCGGACGCAGCCACCTGGCCGGTTAGAATCCGAGGGAGCAACGTTACCACGGTGAAAGAAAGAGATAACGCCGAGCGGCGGAAAAAGTCCAAGCATACCTCCGGCCGGGGAAGATCGGCTGGACGCCCCCCGAGTCTGAATTTTGACGATTATTTAGTGTTACACATCTTAAAACGAGGAGGGGGAGCGAGGCCGGCCCGAACCCACTGTGCGGTTGGAAGGACAGTGCGTGCGACTAATTTCCGTCCAGGATGGATCCGGAGAGAGCGCGGAGAAAGGCCAGTAAAGCTTGTTTGTCCGATTTCGAGAGATGCAGCGGCGCCATGTTCTCATCGAGGTTGGAATTGAGGTTTCCGCCTCGATCGTAGTACTCGATGACGTCTTCCAGGGTGGCGATGCTGCCGTCGTGCATGTAGGGGGCGGTTTTCGCAATCTCCCGCAAGGTGGGGGTCTTGAAGGCGCCTTCGTGCGAGGCTTTGCCAGTGACGCCAGCGCGGCCGCGGTCCTGGAACCGGCTCGCGCGCCAAGCAATGCCGGTGTTGTGAAACATCTCGTCAGTCAAATTGTTTCCGGAGTGGCAGATATAACACCGGGCGCTGTCTCGGAATAAGCGAAGGCCTTCCCGCTCCAGATCGGAGAGCCCACCGGGGGATCCAGCGAGGAAACGATCGAAAGGCGAATCGACGGACCGGATGGTACGGACATAGGTCGCGAGCGCCTGCGGCAGCGACTCCAAGGTCAAGCCGCGATACGCCGGGTCTGCACGCAAACGGGCTACGGCAGCCTGGACCGTGCTATCCATCTCCACGGGATTCCGGATTGGCTCAACCACCTGCTCTTCGAGACTGGCCGAGCGACCGTCCCAAAACTGCAAAGTTCCGGACGCGCGTCCGATCAGAGACGGTGCATGCCTGTTCCCGTGCCGTTCAAACACGCCGGCACTGCGCACACGAACATCGGCGAAGGCATGCTCGGGGCTGTGGCAACTTGCGCACGAGACGGTGCCGTCCGCCGACATGCGCAGATCGAAAAAGAGCTTCTTCCCAAGTGCGATTCGATCCGCATTCATGGCAGGGGCGGCCTTGACAGGAACCGCAGCAGGCGAGGAATATGTTGCGTAGGGAACTTGTCCAAACAGGCTGGACAGCAGTAGCGGAAGAGCCGCACCGATTGAGAAAAGCGGCCGCATGGGATGGAATTTACAAGGTAACATGTAGCCGTTTATGGAATCGGCTTAGAATCAGATATAGATGAGCGTACACGTTGTTCTGGTGCTGGCACCAGTTCTCTTTCTGGTTGGCAACTCAGATTTGCAGTCCGCACGCGACCGCCAGGACCGGCCTGCCCTGGAGAAAATGATCGCCGGCCTGCAAGCCAAGGCGGACAAGCAACCGAGCGATGCCCAGGCGCATTACCAGCTTGCGTTAGCCGAATCCTTCGCTGCCGAGATCGCGATGGAGATCCGTGATAAGGCGCGCAGTCGCGAGATGGCTGAAGCGGGGATGAGGGCTGCGGAGAAAGCCGTGAATCTGAAAGGCAGTTCAGCCGAGTATCATCGGATGCTGGGAACTCTGTGCGGGCAGATGGTTTCGAGCAACGGTATGGCGGGCCTGCGCTACGCCAAGTGCGCGTTGAATTCCGTGAACAAGGCGATCGAGATGGACCCGAAGTCCTCGGACGCTTATGTGAGCCACGGCGTGGGGAATTATTATCTTCCACCCGCGTTCGGAGGGGGGATTGAATTGGCGATCAAGGATTTCGAGAAGGCGATTGAACTCAACCCGAAGAACGCCGACGCACAAGTGTGGCTTGGTGTGTCGTTGCGCAAAGCGAACCGGCCGGGGGACGCCCGCAAAGCCTTTGCAAGAGCGCTGGAGCTGAATCCAAACCGGGTGTGGGCGAAACAGCAGTTGGACAAGACGCCCGCCCAGTGACGCGGGGCCGGCTAGCAGTCGCCTGCTCGATCATCGCGCTCACCTGCCTGGGATTTTTCATCTTTCCCGGGCACACATTTCTACAATCGGACACACAGATCTACGTGCCCATGCTGGAGCACATCTGGGACCCCAGTACCTTCCCGCAGGATCTAGTCGCGACCAAACCCCACCTTGGGTACACGCTGTATGACGAGATTGCAATCGCACTGCGCTGGCTGACCCGGACGTCGTTCGAGAGCGTGCTGACCGCGCAACAGTTGCTGTACCGGGCGCTACAAATTGTGGGGATCTATTTGCTCGCTTCCGCTTTCCCGCTTTCGCGTTGGATGGCTCTGTTGGTTGCCGCGATCTGCTCGCTAGGCGCCACGATCATCGGGCCCGCAGTATTGACAATTGAATATGAGCCGGTGCCACGCGGCTTCGCGATTGCGCTGATCATGCTGGCCATTGGACTCACGGCGCGCCAACGTCTGCTGCCGGCCAGTGTCGCGGGATCCCTGGCTTTCCTGTATCACGCGCCCACAACATTGCCATTCTGGATTGTTTTCGGCCTGTTCGCTTTGAAACGCAGGGATTACAGACTACTCGCACCTCTGGCCTGCGCGATCGGAATCATCTTGATCGCCTCCCGGATGCAGTCCGGAATGGAAGAGAGACAAGGATTTTTCTTCCGGATCGATCCTGAGTTCGAGAGCCTGCAGCGCATGCGGGCTTCCTATAACTGGGTTTCCAACTGGGTAGGAGCGTACTGCTGGCAATATCTGGTTTATTGGATTGCAGGGCTGATAGCCTATTGGCGAGTTCGTCCGCGGGCCGGACAGATGTTCCTGCTCGGCTTGCCCATAATTGGCCTGCTGAGTGTGCCTGTGTCTTCCGTGTTATTAGAACAACTCAAGGGGGGTTTCATACCGCAGTTCCAGCCCGCCCGCGCCCTGTTGTTCGTCACGATGTCCACACTCCTGCTAAGCGCGGCGGCGGCGGTGCGGGCAGCGGAGGGACGTAGACCATGGGAGTCGGTAGCGTGGTTCGCCATCGTGTTCGCGATCCCCATGCAGGGGCTGATTCAGAATCTCAAGAGCAGGCAGCTTATTCTCGCGACCGGACTGGCCGTGCTCTCCGCAGCAGCCATTTACTTACGGACACATGGTGGAGCTTTTCACTGGGCGACTGCCGTGCTGATGGGCGTAGTGCTGGCGGCGTATGTGCTTCCGCCGAGCTTTGGACAAGTCCGGAACTATCCGGCCATCGTAGATCGCGACGTGGACGGACTAGTGGTATTTGCGCGTGAGAGAACGCCGAAGAACGCGATGCTCCTATTCGCCGATGCAGGTCGGGCGTTGTACCCCGGCGTGGTGCGCGCACGCAGTCTGCGGTCTGTCTATGTTGACTGGAAATCGGGAGGCCAAGTCAACTATTACCGTTCGCTGGCAGAGGAATGGTGGACGCGCTGGAAAGCCGCCTCGGCCCTGGAATTTCGACGCGAGGAGTTCGAACGGCTACCGGAACTCGGCATAGACTACGTTGTGCTAACCAAGGCTGCGCGGCTGCCGGACCGCCTGCCGGAGTATGAAAACGGGCGTTTTGTGGTCTACAAGGTCCGGTGATCGACCAGCTCCGAGTTCCCGGGTCGCTTCTCTGGGTCTCTGGACTCGTTTGACGTTGCGACCGCTCCAGGTTAGGCTTAGATTGTGCCACTGCCCATCGCCCGTTATCGTGCATCCCGGTACTTCCGTGGGGCGGGCTTTGTAGCTCTTGCCATCGCTTGTTTTTCGGCTTGGGTTGCTTTGGAATGGCCGTACGCCTGGGTGGCAGCAGGACTAGCCTTAAGCAGCGCGGCCATCGTACTCTTTATCGCATTCGGGCCGGGCATCGAGATCTACGATTCTCACCTGAAGATCGGGGATCGTCCCATTCCATGGGCACAGGTGCGGCGGGTGGATTGCCAGTTGGCGCTGCCCCTGGTTGTCCGCCTGACGCTGGCGGATAAGAGTCGCGTATTGGTGGTGCATGGGGGAGATATTCATTCTTCGCATAGTCTACTGGAGCAGTTGCGGAGGCATTCCCGCGAGGCGCTGCTGGAAGGAATGCCGCATAAGCAATTTTGGGGCGAAGCACTGGGACCGGCGCCGGAGCGCAAGCAGCTACCTCCGCCTCGTCTACTATTGGCCGACGACGAGGCTGAAGTGGAGCGCTTGTTCCAGCGTCTGAAGTCGGTAGGGCACATCGACAGCAAGGGCCCCAACGAGAAGAGTTCTGGCGAGAAGAGTTCCGGCCAAGAAAACTCAAGCCCCAAAAGCTCAAATCCAAGAAGTTCAACCGAAGAGAAGTAGATTCCGAAACAAGCCAGTCCGCCACGTCACCGCCTGCTCTGGGGTACTCTCACAGCTTGCGGGATTGCGGTTATGCTGCTGCTTACCCGTGGCTGGTGGTTGACCGCGTTGGGCGGGTATCTGGTGGCGGCTGGTCCCGCGATGCAGGCCGACGCCGTGGTCGTATTAGCGGGAGACTATACCGGCCGCCGAATCCTGAAGGGCGGCGAGCTTGTCCGGGGCGGGATGGCTCCGTACGTTTTGGTCAGCGGACCTAGCAACTGCTGCTATGGGCAGGTTGAGTCGGATATGGCTATTGGATTTGCGGTGAAGCACGGCTATCCCGAATCGTATTTCGTCGGGTTTCCGAATCCTGGTCTTTCCACCCGCGAGGAAGGTGCTTTGGTGGTTGCAGAGCTTCGCAAGCGGCATCTGCATACGGTCGACATAGTGACCAGTAATTATCATACGCATCGCTCCGGGTTGATCTATCACGCCCTGGCGCCCGATCTTGAAATTCACATGGTCGCGGCACCGGATGAGTATTTCACTCCCGATGGCTGGTGGAAAACTCACGAAGGAAAGAAGAAGTTTATCCAGGAGTGGACCAAGACGCTGGCAAACTGGTTCGGCGTTTGATCCCATGAGAAAACTAGCCCGCAGCGTTGCTCCTTACTTGTGGCGTCACCGGCGTAGCGTAGCGCTGGGTATGGGCGCTCTGTTGATGAAAGATATTCTGGGAGCGGCCCTCCCGTTGGCCATCCGCAGCGGCGTGGATTCGCTTACGTCGGGCTTCCGGATCGAAAACATCTTCCAATTCGCCGCGCTTCTGGTGGGCCTTTCGTTTCTGAAAGGAATATTTCAGTACTGGATGCGCGTGATTCTGATCCGAATCTCACGAGACATAGAATACGATCTTCGCAACGAGTTGTTCGCACATCTGGTGAGGCTCTCCTCCAGCTTCTACGCGCGTTACCGCACTGGAGATCTGATGGCGCGGGCCACCAACGATTTGAATGCCGTTCGAATGATGCTGGGACCGGGCATCATGTACTCGATCGAAACGATGATCACCGCTGTGCTGGCAATCGCAGTGATGCTGTCGGTGGACTGGCGGCTGACGTTAATGGCGCTGCTGCCCGCGCCGGTGGTGACTTTGGTAGTTATCCAATT
This sequence comes from Bryobacterales bacterium, assembly GCA_038232555.1. Lineage (GTDB taxonomy): Bacteria > Acidobacteriota > Terriglobia > Bryobacterales > Bryobacteraceae > JBBSHP01. The sequence goes on along the minus strand of JBBSHP010000307.1, from coordinate 264 downwards.
TGGCAGCCGTATTCACGACCGCTTCGAAGTGATCCAGAGCATGTTCTCCGATATCAGTAGCCGCGTGCAGGAGAATCTCTCAGGCGTGCGAGTCATCCGGGCGTACGCACAGGAGAAGGCCGAGATGCGGAAGTTCGAACTGCTAAATCAGGATTACATCGAACAAAACATACGTCTGGCGCGGCTGTCAGGGCTGTTCAATCCGCTGCTGCAGGCCTTGATCGGACTCACGTTCCTGATCGTGCTATGGGCGGGCGGATACCG